>CALMDF010000107.1 GCA_937864895.1 uncultured Holophagales bacterium
GGGGGGCGACCTCGTCTGGCAGATCGGCACCGGCTACTTCGGCTGCCGCGACGGGAGGGGCCGCTTCTCGATGGAGCGCTTCCTCGAGACGGCCGGAAGCGCGAAGGTGCGCGCCGTCGAGATCAAGCTCTCGCAGGGGGCCAAGCCGGGCCTCGGCGGCGTCCTCCCCGCGGCGAAGATCACTCCCGAGATCGCGCGCATCCGCCACATCCCGATGGGGAAGGACTGCATCAGCCCCTCGTCCCACTCGGCTTTCACGGACGTCTCCTCGATGCTCGACTTCGTCGAGCGCCTCGCCGACGCGAGCGGCCTGCCCGTGGGGATCAAGAGCGCCGTCGGGGACCTCGGGTTCTTCGAGGAGCTCGCGAGGCAGGTCGCGACGTCCGGGCGGGCGCCCGACTTCGTCACGATCGACGGCGGCGAGGGGGGAACCGGCGCGGCCCCGCTCGTCTTCACCGACCACGTGTCCATGCCGTTCAAGCTCGGCTTCGCGAGCGTCTACCGTGCGTTCGCGGAGCAGGGCGTCGCCGAAAGGATCGTCTTCGCCGGCTCGGGGAGGCTCGGCTTCCCCGAGCAGACGCTCCTCGCCCTCGCTCTCGGGTGCGACATGGTCAACGTCGCCCGCGAGGCGATGCTCTCGATCGGCTGCATCCAGGCGCAGGTCTGCCACACCGGGCGCTGCCCCACCGGCGTCGCGACCCAGAACCCCTGGCTCGTCGCGGGGCTCGACCCGGAGCTGAAGGCGGCCCGCCTCGCGAACTACCTCGTCACGCTCCGCAAGTACCTGCTCACCCTCTCCCACGCCTGCGGCGAGGTCCACCCGGCCCTCGTTCCGCTGGAGAGGATCGACATCCTGGACGGGCTCTCCTCGCGACCCGCCCGCGAGGTTTTCGGCTACCAGCCCGGCTGGGGCCTGCCGGCGGAGGAGGAGCGGGACGCGATTCGACGGCTCATGTCGAAACCGGCGCAGGAGCGCGCCGCGTAGGGGGCGCCGACGCTCACGCCCCGCACGTGCAGTCGGTACAGCCCCTCGCCGCGCAGGTGGCGCAGGTCGAGACGAGCCGTTTCCTGAGGGCCTCGCGGGCCCGGTGTACGCGCACGGCGGCGTTGTTCGGAGTGATCCCGGCCTTCCCGGCGAACTCCTTCAGGGAAAGCCCCTCCACCTCGACCCCGCGCAGGGCCTCGGCGTACTCGGGCTTCAGGTCGGCGGCGATCCGGCCCACGCACCGGCAGACCTCGCGCTCCAGCTCCTCGTCCCTCGCCTCCCCTTCCTGCTCCGCCGCGAACGCCGCCATCGCGCGCCCCTCGGAGGCGGCCCGCCGGTGGTGGTCGACGAGGGCGTTGCGGAGGACCTGGTAGAACCAGGCCACGGCGGAGGAGTCCTCGCGCAGGCCGTGCGTTTTCGTCACGGCCTTCGCGAAGGCCTCCTGGAGGATCTCCTCGGCCACGGCCCGGTCCCCCGTCCGCTTCGCGAGGAAGGCGAGAAAGCGCGGGTACTCCTCCGCGAGGGCGACGACCGGGTCGGGGCGGGTCACCCGCGCATTCTGCCAAGGTCCGGCATCAGCGCACCTCGATTCCCCCCTTCATCATCCCCATCCCGCAGGTGAACGGGACGGTTCCGGCGGGCTGCGGGGGGAGGTCGATCGAGACCCTCTCCCCCGTCGGGAGCGCCCGTCGAATCCCGAGGCCGGGGAAGACGACCTCCTTCGAGCAACCGGAAGTCTCGTTCCGGAGGAACGTGACGCGCAGGGGCGAGCCGGCGCGGGCCGTGAGGCGCGCGGGCCGGTAGCCCTTCTCCACTGTCACCTCGAGCTGCTGCGCCGGCGCGGGGCCGGAGGCGCCGGGCGGGCGCTCGCAGGCCTCCTCGCCGTGGCAGCAGGAACCCCCGTGTTCGGGCGCCTTCGTGTCGGTCTTGATGCTCAGGAGGGAGCGGAAGCCGTCGGCGATCTTCATGTCGGTCTCCTTTCGTCGGTCGCAAGAGGAGACGACGGGCCGGACCAGTCCTTACAGGGCGCCCCGGACCCGGCCCTCGAGGCGATCGCGAAAGGGGCGCTGTAAGGCCCCGGCCCGGACGGCGTCTCCGGGTCGGAGGCCAACGACATGCCCCGACGACCCCGGCCCTTGCTCCTCGCCCTCGCCCTCGCCCTTCGTCTCGCGCACGGCGGGCCGCTCGCGGGCGCTCCCGCCCTCGCCCCCGTCGATGCCGCCGCTGAGATCCGGGCCCTTCTCGCCGAGCCGCTGACCGCCGGGAGCGCCGCCCGGCTCTCCCTCCTCGCGGAGCCGTCGCTCCGCGCACGGCTCCTCGAAACGGGCGTCGAGGAGGGCCGGCTCGAAGCGGCCCGGCGCCTGCCGAACCCGACGCTCGAGGTCGAGTTCCTGGGTCCTTCCGGAGAGGGCGCCGACGAGACGCGCACCGAGGCCTCGATCGAGTGGGACGTGACGGCCGCGCTCCTGACGGGCCGGCGGACGGGCGCCGCGAGCGCCGACCTCGAGGCCGCGCGGCTCCGGGCCGAGGGCGCTGTCGTCGCCCGGACGTTCGCGGTGGAGAGCGCGTTCCACGGAGTCAGGGCGGCGAAGCGGAAGCTCGCGATCGCGCGGACCCGTGCGGAGCTGGCCGCGGTCGTCGCGGACACCGCGCGGGCGCTCGTGGACGCCGGGAACGCCGCCACGCTCTCCGCGCTCCGGGAGGACGCCACCCGCGAGCGGGCGGCTCTCGCCCTCGCCGAGGCGGAGCTCGCGGCCGTCGAGGCGGAGGAACGCCTCTCGATTCTCCTCGGCGCCGGAATGGTCGTGGGTGTCCGCGAGGCCGTCGCCGCGATCGGGGACGAAGCCCCTCCCCTGCCCGCCGCGGCCCCCGAGACCTCTTCTCTGGAGGACGCCTCCGTCGCGTCGAGTCTCGAGCTGCGCGAGGTCGACGCCCGCCTCCGGGCCGTCGACGCCCGGACTCGCCTCGCGACGGCGGAAGGCCGCTGGCCCGACGTGAGCCTTCGCGCGAGCACGGAGCGCGAGGAGGGCTCCTGGCGAATCGGCGGCGGCGTGTCGATCCGCCTTCCCCTCGCCGACCGCGGCCAGGGTCGCCTCGCCTCCCTCGACGCCGAGCGCCGTTCCCTCGAGGAACGCCGCAGGGCGACCGGGGCCGCGGTGGGCTCCGCGGCCCGGAGGGCGGCGAGCCGGCTCTCCCTCGCCCACTCCCGCGCCGCGCGCTATGCCGCCTCCATCCTCCCCCGGCAGGAACGGATCACCGCGGAGACGCTCCTTCACGCCAACGCGATGCAGGTCGGGATCCCCGCCCTCCTCGCCGCCCGGGACGCCGAGCTCGCCGCCGAGTCGGCGGCTGCCGACGCCGACCGCGACTACGCCGTCGCCCTCGCGGCGACGACCGCGCTTCGAAGCGGGTTGCGCGTCGACGCTCCCCCGAACCCCTCTCTCCCCGGCAACGAACCCGCTTCGATCGATGGAGGTCACTGATGGACCGTCGCTCTCTCCTCCGCTTCGCCGGCCTCGCCGCCCTCGGCAGCGCCCTTCCTCTGTCCGCCGGCGAGCCGAGCGCGCCGTCCCGCCCTTCCGGGGCGCGGCGCCGCCCGACCCGATCCGCCCGTTCCGGCGTCGGCTCCGTCGTCACTCCGAACGGCACGACGCTGCCGCTGCGCCGCTCCGGCGGCGTCCTCGTCGGCCACCTCGTGGCCCAGGTCGTCCACCACGAGTTCGCCCCCGGCCTTCGCGCCCTCGTCTGGGGCTACAACGGCGGCACGCCGGGGCCGACGATCGAGGCGACCGAGGGGGACCGCCTCCGGATCTACGTCACGAACCGGCTTCCCGAGCCGACGACGGTCCACTGGCACGGGCTCGTCCTGCCGAACGGGATGGACGGCGTCTCGGGCCTCAACCAGGCGCCGATCCCGGTGGGCGAAACGTGGGTCTACGAGTTCGACCTCCGTCGCCCCGGGACCTTCATGTACCACTCGCACTACGACGAGATGACGCAGGTCGCCCTCGGCCTCGTCGGGATGATCGTCGTCCACCCGCGCATTCCGAAGGGTCCGCCGGTCGACCGGGACTTCGTCCTGATGACGCACGAGTGGAGCCTCCCGGTCGGCGCCCGCCGCCCCGACCCGGGCGCCATGAGCGACTTCAACCTCCTGACGTTCAACGGGAAGGTGTACCCCGGAACGGCCCCGCTCGTCGTCGGGACCGGGGAGCGGGTCCGCATCCGGATCGGGAACCTCTCGCCGATGGACCACCACCCGATCCACCTCCACGGCCTCTCGTTCGAGGTGACGGGGACCGACGGCGGCGACGTCCCCCCGTCCGCGCGCTGGCCGGAGACGACCGTCCTCGTCCCCACCGGCTCGGCGCGGGTCATCGAGCTCGTCCCGACGGAGCCGGGCGACTGGGCCGTCCACTGCCACATGACGCACCACGTCATGACGCAGATGGGACACGGCCTCCCGAACGTCGTCGGCGCCGACCTCGCCTCCGTCGACGAGCGCCTCTCGCGCCTCGTCCCGGGAGCGATGGTCATGGGGACGACCGGCATGGGCGGGATGGGCGAGATGTCGATGCCGGTTCCCCCGAACAGCCTCCCGATGAAAGGGGCGAACGGCCCGTTCGGTCACGTCGACATGGGCGGGATGTTCACCGCCCTGAAGGTGCGCGACGACCCGGGATCCGCCGACCCCGAGGGGTGGTTCCGTCACCCCGAGGGGACCGTGGCCGGCCCGGCCGACGCCGCCCGGCTCGCGGCGGACGGAATCGCGCCGTAAGGCGTGACCGGGCGGCGGAGCGGGGCGGGCCGGACTGTAAGGTTCCGGCCCGCCCCGCGTCTCCTCCCGTGAGACCGACAGGAGGCGCGCATGAGAGCCCACGCAACCGCCCACGCCCACTCCCACCCGAGCCCGTCCGACACCCCCGCCCCGGCCGCCCCCGCGGCCGGCGGCGCGGTCCGGTGGATCTGCCCGATGGACCCCGAGGTCGTCTCCGACGGCCCCGGCGACTGCCCGATCTGCGGCATGGCGCTCGAGCCCGAGCTGCCGACGGCCGAGGTCGAATCGCCCGAGCTCGCCGACATGACGCGGAGGCTCACGGTCGCGACCGCGCTCGGCCTGCCCGTCCTCGTCCTCGCGATGTCGGACATGGTCCCCGGCCAGCCTCTCCAGCACGCCGTCTCGCCCTGGCTCCTGACCCTCGTCCAGGCCCTCCTCGCGACGCCGGTCGTCGCCTGGGCCGGGGCGCCCTTCTTCCGGCGGGCGTGGGCCTCCGTCGTGAACCGCAGCCCGAACATGTTCACGCTCATCGGCCTCGGCGTCGCCGCCGCGTGGCTCTACAGCGCCGTGGCCCTCGTCGTCGCCGCGCTCCGGCCCGACCTCGTTCCCGAGGTCTACCGGGGGCACGGCGGCGCGCCCCTCGTCTACTTCGAGGCGGCGGCCGTCATCACGGCGCTCGCCCTCCTCGGCCAGGTCCTCGAGCTGAAGGCCCGGAGCCGGACGAGCTCGGCCATCCGCGCCCTCCTCGACCTCTCGCCGAAGACGGCGCGGAGGATCGAAGCCACTGGCCGCGAGGTCGACGTCCCCGTCGAGCACGTCGCCGCGGGCGACCGTCTCCGCGTGCGCCCCGGCGAGCGCGTCCCGGTGGACGGAACGATCGAGGACGGCACCTCCTGGGTCGACGAGTCGATGATCACGGGCGAGCCGATCCCGTTGGAGAAGGCCCCGGGGAGCGCCGTCACCGGCGGGACCGTGAACGGGGCCGGCGGCTTCGTCATGGTCGCCGAGCGGGTCGGCGAGGGGACGACGCTCGCGCGGATCGTCCGGCTCGTCGCCGAGGCCCAGAGGAGCCGCGCCGCGATCCAGCAGCTCGCCGACCGCGTCTCGGCCTGGTTCGTCCCGGCGGTCGTCGCCGCGGCGGTCGCGACCTTCGCGCTCTGGATGGCCCTCGGGCCCGAGCCCCGCTTCGTCCACGCGCTCGCCTCGGCGATCGCCGTCGTCATCATCGCCTGCCCGTGCGCCCTCGGCCTCGCGACGCCCCTCTCCATCATGGTCGCGACCGGGCGCGGGGCCCTCTCCGGCGTCCTCGTGAAGAACGCCGACGCCCTCGAGCGCCTCGCTGCCGTGGACGTCCTCGTCGTCGACAAGACCGGCACGCTCACCGAGGGGCGGCCCGCCGTCGCGGCTCTCGAGGCCGTTGAGCCCTTTTCGAAGGACGAGGTCGTCCGCCTCGCCGCCGCCCTCGAGCGCGCGAGCGAGCACCCGCTCGGCGCCGCCATCGTGGCCGCCGCGGGCGCGGGCCCGCTGCCCCTCGTCTCCCAGTTCCGGTCCGTCACCGGCCGCGGCGTCGCGGGCCGCGTCGCGGGCCACGACGTCCTCGTCGGGAGCCTCCGCTTCCTCGAGGAAGCGGGGGTCGAGACGACGGCCCTCGCCGCCCTCGCGACGGCCCACCAGGAAGAGGGACGCACGGCGGTCACCGTCGCCGTCGACGGCCGGCCCGCGGGCCTCGTCGCCGTCGCCGACCCGGTCAAGGCCTCTGCCCCCGCAGCCCTCGCGGCCCTCCGTGCCGACGGCATCGAGATCGTCCTCCTGACGGGCGACGCCCGCCGGTCCGCCGCCGCCGTCGCGAAGTCGCTCGGCATCTCACGGTTCGAGGCCGAGGTCCTTCCCGAGGAGAAGGGGGCCGTCGTCGCGCGGCTCCGAGCGGAAGGGCACGTCGTCGCGATGGCCGGAGACGGCGTGAACGACGCCCCCGCCCTCGCCCGGGCCGACGTCGGCATCGCGATGGGGACCGGGACCGACGTCGCCATCGAGAGCGCCGCCGTCACCCTCCTCCACGGCGACCTCGCCGGGCTCGTCCGCTCGCGGCGCCTCGGCCGCGCCACGATGCGCAACATCCGGCAGAACCTCGCGTGGGCGTTCGGCTACAACCTCCTCGGCGTCCCGCTCGCGGCCGGGCTCCTCTACCCCGTCTTCGGCGTCCTCCTCTCGCCGATGGTCGCCGGCGCCGCCATGAGCCTCAGCTCCGTGTCCGTCATCGTGAACTCGCTCCGGCTCCGCAGGCTCGAGCTCTGAGGCACCTCGGCGAGGCGGCCGGGAGCGAGAACTCCCGGCCGCCGCCGCCGTACAAGGAGAGGTGAGTGGGGGTGTCGACCTCGGTCTCCGGGAGGAGCGGTCCACGGTGGAGGGCTCCGGGGACGCCATGATCCGGCTCTCCCGGCTCAACAAGAGCTACCCCATGGGGTCGAGCAAGCTCCACGTCCTCAAGGGGATCGACCTCTCCATCGCCCCGGGCGAGCTCGTCGCGATCATGGGCGCGTCGGGATCCGGCAAGTCGACGCTCCTGAACGTCCTCGGGCTCCTCGACGGCTACGACGACGGGGACTACCACCTCGACGGCGTGCGGATCGGGCAGATGTCCGAGACGAAGGCCGCGGGCCTGCGGGCCAGCCTCCTCGGGTTCGTCTTCCAGTCGTTCAACCTGATCCCGTTCAAGACGGCCGTCGAGAACGTCGCCCTCCCGCTCTACTACCAGGAGGTCCCGAGGCGCAAGCGCAACAAGCTCGCCGAGGAGTATCTCGACCGGGTCGGGCTCGCCGACCGCGCGGGGCACCTCCCCCGCGAGCTCTCCGGCGGCCAGCAGCAGCGGGTCGCGATCGCCCGGGCCCTCATCTCGAGCCCGAAGGTCATCCTTGCCGACGAGCCGACGGGCGCGCTCGACTCGCAGACCTCCCTCGAGGTGATGGAGGTCCTCCGGCAGATCAACGCGACCGGCGTGACGCTCCTCATCGTGACGCACGAGCGCGAGGTCGCGGCGCGGACCCGCCGCGTCATCCGCCTCCGCGACGGGCGGATCGAAGGCGACGGTCCCCCGGAGACCGCCTTCGGCCCGGCCTCCTTCGCCCCCGCCGTCCTCGCGCAGGCCTCTCCCGCCCCGCTCGCCGCCACGCCGCCCGCCTGAGGCCGCCGTGTTCGAGCTCGACACCTGGCAGGAGATCCTCGACACGGTCCGGAAGAACAAGCTCCGGACGTTCCTGACCGGGTTCAGCGTGGCGTGGGGAATCCTCATGCTCATCGTCCTCCTCGGCTCCGGGCAGGGGCTCTCGAGGGGGGTCGAGTACGGATTTCGCGACGACGCCACGAACGCGATCTGGATGCGCAGCGGCCAGACGAGCGTCCCGTGGAAGGGGCTCCGGCCCGGCCGGAACGTCCAGTTCAAGAACGAGGACTACGACGTCATCCGCGAAGGGGTGAAGGGGGTCGAGCACATCACCTCGCGCTACTTCATCCGCGGGACGCTGACCGTCGCCTGGCACGGCGAGACCTCGAGCTTCGACGTCCGCGCCGTCCACCCCGACCACCAGCACCTCGAGAAGTCGATCGTCACCGAGGGGCGCTTCCTCAACCCGACGGACGTCGACGAGCACCGGAAGGTCGCGGTCATCGGCGAGCGCGTGAAGGCCCAGCTCTTCAAGGGGGCGCCGGCGATCGGCGAGTACCTCGAGATCAAGGGAGTCCCGTTCCAGGTCGTCGGGGTCTTCACCGACATCGGCGGCGAGGGGGAGCAGGAGAAGATCTACGTCCCGATCTCGACGGCCCAGCGGGCCTACGGCGGCGCGAACAACGTCGCGATGATCATGATGACCGTCGGAGACGCCTCGGTCGACGAGAGCCAGGCGATCGCGACCGACCTGAGGCTCAGGATCGCCGAGCGGCACGACTTCGACCCCGACGACAAGCGGGCCGTCTTCATCTCGAACGCCGTCGTCGAGTTCCAGCGGTTCGTCGACCTGATGGGCGGGATCCGCCTGTTCGTCTGGGTCATCGGCGTCGGGACGCTCCTCGCGGGCGTCGTCGGCGTCTCGAACATCATGATGATCGCGGTCAAGGAGCGGACGAAGGAGATCGGAATCCGCAAGGCGGTCGGCGCGACGCCCTTCTCCGTCATGTCCCTCATCCTGAAAGAGGCGATCCTCGTCACGGGCGTCGCCGGCTACGTCGGGCTCGTCGCGGGGGTCGCGCTCCTCGAGCTGATGTCGCGCTCGCTCGCGGACGCCGAGATGTTCCGCAACCCGGAGGTCGACTTCGGCGTCGCCGTCTCCGCGACGGTCCTCCTCGTCGTCGCGGGCGGCGTGGCCGGGTTCTTCCCGGCGAGGAAGGCCGCGGCGATCCGTCCCGTCGAGGCCCTCCGGGACGAGTAGCCGTGAGACACCTCCTCGACCTCGACCACTGGCAGGAGATCCGGGTCGCCCTCACGCGGAATCGGACCCGGACGGCCCTCACGGCCTTCGGCGTCTTCTGGGGGATTTTCCTTCTCATGGTGATGCTCGGCTCGGGCTCGGGCCTCCGCAAGGGCGTCCTCAAGGGCTTCGCCGACGGGGCGACGAACAGCTTCTTCCTCTGGACGCAGCGGACGCAGAAGCCCTTCGCCGGGATGCCGGCCGGACGCAGCATCCGCCTGACGAACGCCGACGTCGAGGCCATCCGCGAGAAGGTCCCCGAGGCCGAGGTCGTCGCCCCGCGCAATCAGCTCCGCGGTTTCGGGGGCGGCAACAACGTCTCCCGCGGGCGGAAGACCGGCGCCTTCAGCGTCATGGGGGACTACCCCGAGATCCGCCGGGTCC
>CALMDF010000108.1 GCA_937864895.1 uncultured Holophagales bacterium
GAAGGACTTCGCGACGGCGATCGGCCCCTGGCTCGTCACGAAGGACGAGCTCGCGAGCCGGATCTCGCCCTCGCCGAGGGGAAACGTCCTCCACGCCCGGATGACGGCGCACGTGAACGGCGTTCAGGTGTCGGAGGGAGACGTCTCGCAGATGAACTGGACGTTTGCCCAGATCGTGAAGCGCGCCGCCGACGGCGTGACGCTGGAGCCGGGCGAGGTGATCGGGTCCGGCACCGTCGGCACCGGGTGCTTCCTCGAGCTGAACGGCTCGGGGATCACGAAAGACCAGTGGCTGCGCCCGGGCGACGTCGTGAGCCTCGCCATCGACGGGCTCGGGACGCTCGAGCACACGATCGTCGAGGACCCGGCGAAGTGAAGGACGACCTCTTCGCCCTCCAGGATTACAACCTCTGGGCCAACCGGCTCCTGCTGGAGTCGCTCGCGCCCCTCTCGCACGAGGACTACATCCGCGAGATGGGAGGTGGCTGGCCCTCGCTCCGCGCGACGCTCGTCCACCTCGCCGGGGCGACGCGGGCCTGGGCCGAGCGCTTCGACGGGCGCGACGCGACCGTCCTCCCCACCGTCGACGACGTTCCGGCGCTCGCCGACGGCGCCAGGATGCTGAACGAGGCCGACGCCCGGATCTCGGCCTTTCTCCGGGCGGTCACGCCGGAGCGGCTCGCGGCCCAGCTCGTCTGGAAGAACCTGAAGGGGGAGGAGAAGGCCGCGCCCCTCTGGGCCGTCCTCCGTCACACCGTGAACCACGCCTCCTACCACCGCGGCCAGGCCGCCGCGATGCTGAAGCGGCTCGGCGGCAGGCCCCTCGCGACCGACCTCGTCCGCTGGGCGATCGAGCGCCACGAGGCCGGCGCCTTCGAAGGCTGAGACCGTGATCGAGTCCGCCTTCGACCGCCTCGTGCGGCGCGGGATGATCCTGGCGATCGGGAACCTCCTCACCCCGGTCTACTTCCGCTGGCTCAACTCGGTGACGCCGGAGGGCGACGGGATCCTGAAGACCCTCCCGCGGAGGAACGTCATCTTCCTCGCCAACCACCAGACGTACTTCACGGAGGCGATCGCCTTCTACGACCTCTTCTACATCGTCCACGGCTTTCCCTACGAGGACCCGCACCTTCGCTTCTCAGCCGCGACCGAGACGATGAAGAAGAACCTCGTCACCAAGATCCTCACCTACGCCGGCGGGGTCACTTTCAAGCGCTCGTTCCGCGAGGCGGGCAGGGAGGTCAACAGGCCGGTCGACCTCGAGGGGATCTCGAAGGTCGAGGAGGCGATCGCCACGGGGTGGCTCCTCCACTTCCCCACGGGGACGACGCAGAAGCACGCCCCGATCCGCCCTGGCATCGCCCAGCTCCTCCACCGCTCGAAGGCCGTGGCGGTCCCGGTGCGCGTCGACGGCTTCCAGGACCTGCTCCTCCACAAGCAGTTCCCGGGGCGTACCGGGAAGAAGCCGACGATCCGCTTCTTCCCGCCGATGGACCTCGACGACTTCTACGCCGCTCCCTTCGACAAGGAGAAGGGGCGGAAGGTCATCGAGGATCTCGGCAGTCTCATCCTGGACCCGGCGTAGAAGCGGGCCCGTCCGCGGCCTCCCGGGACCGGGTCTACCCCTTCGCCTCCGGCTTCGCCTTCAGCGACCGCGCGACGAGCCCGATCCCTCCCGCGAGGAGGCCGAGCATGATCAGCGTGTTGTAGAGGCTCGTCGGCCGGAACCAGATCTGGAGGTTCGCGATGATGCCGGCCACGATGATGAGCGCGCCCGCCCCGGTGAGGAACCAGCCTGCGAAGGACTTCCCGTCGAAGAAGAGGAAGCCGATGCCGACGAGGAGCGGGACGAGAGTGAGGCCGAAGGTGCTCGGCCCGAACCAGCCCCAGAAGCCGCTGTGCACCTGGACCTGCTGGAGGAGGAGGTAGCCCCCGGCGACCATCATCGCGAGGCCGCCGAGGAAGAGCCCGACGCCGCCCGGCGTCCCGCCCGCGCCCTTGATTTCCATTCGCGGATCTTACCCGCGGGGCGGGAAGGGCGCGGCGCACCCGCCGACCCCGGGAGCCCGGGCGGCTTCCCCGCGCCATCCCCGCGAAATCCCCGCGCGATCCGGCGGCGATCCACGGGACTTCCCGGAGCGGCCCTTCCACCTTCCCGACGGGGAGACTCGCTCCCGCTTCTCGAGAAGGAGGCAGCAGGCCATGACCAGAACCCGGAACGACGAACGACCCGGCCGGCAGCGGCCACGCACCCTCGCGGCCGCGTCCCTGGCCGCGGTCACGATCCTCGCCCTCGTCCTTCCCGCCCTTCCCGCGCCCGCGTTGGCCGCCGGCAACGTCTTCGCGCAGGGGGCCCCTCTGTCGAGCACCTTCGGGCTGAGGTTCGGTCCGGACGGCCGGCTCTACGCCACCTCGTTCGGCGTCGGCATCGTGATCCTCGACCCCGACACCGGCCAGGTCGTCGGCCTGCTCGGACCCGAGCAGGGGGTCGTGGGTCCCGAGGACGTCGCGTTCGGCCCGGACGGCTCCCTCTACTGGGCGGAGATGTTCACGGGCTACGTCGGGCGCCGCGCTCCGTCGGGAGAGGTCACGAAGCAGATGGTCGCCCCCGGGGTGAACCCCCTGGCGTTCAGCCCGGACGGCCGCCTCTTCGTCTCGGTCTGCTGGTGGGCAGACCTCCTCCTCGAGCTCGACCCGAACCTCGTCGCTCCCCCGAAGCCGGTGCTCGACAACCTCGGCTGGTTCAAGGGAACGGCCTTCGGCGCCGACGGCAAGCTCTACGGGGCGAGCGTCTTCTCTGGCTCGATCCTCCGCGTCGACGTCTCGACCCAACCCGCCTCCGTGGAGGTCGTGACGGGCGGGCTCGGCCGTCCCTTCACGGCGAAGTTCGACTCCCAGGGCCGTCTCCTCGTGGTCGACCGGCTCACCTTCGACCTCCTCCGGATCGACCCGGCGACGGGGACGAGACAGCTCGTCGTCCACCTGCCCTTCGGTCCCGACAACGTCGCCGTCGGCCCCTCGGACCGGCTCTTCCTCTCGAGCTACTCCGACTCGGGAATCTACGAGGTGCTCTCCGACGGGAACCTGAAGACGATCCTGCCCGGGGGAATGGTGCTGCCTGAAGGCACGGCGGTCGTTCCCAGGCCCGACGGCGAGTCCGTCTTCGTGGCTTGCCAGTTCTCGCTCCGGGAATACGACGCTGCGACCGGCGCCCTCCGAGGCGTGGAGCGGACGACCTTCTCTCCTCCTCCGGCCTTCATCGGCCCGTCCACGGTCTCCGCCGACGGCGAGAAGGTCCTCCTCACGACGACCCTGCCGACGGGCGTCGTCCAGGGCTGGGACCCGATGACCGGAGCGTCGACCGAGAACCACGGAGATTTCGCCGTGCCGGTGAACGCTCTCCGCTTCCGCGGCGACCTCGTCGTCGCCGATCTCGGGACGCAGCCCGGAGCCGCGCGCGTCGTCCGGGTCTGGGCGGGAGGGACGA
>CALMDF010000109.1 GCA_937864895.1 uncultured Holophagales bacterium
CCGACCTCGGTGGTGCCGATGCCGAAGGCCAGCGCGCCGAACGCGCCGTGGGTGGAGGTGTGGCTGTCGCCGCAGACGATGGTCATGCCGGGTTGCGTCAGGCCGAGCTCGGGACCGATGACGTGGACGATGCCCTGCAGGGCGGAGCCGAGGGCGTGGAGGCGGATCCCGAACTCCGAGCAGTTCCGTTCGAGGGTTGCGAGCATCTCCTCGGCCATCGCGTCGCCGAAGGGCCGCTCCTGCGAGGCCGTCGGGACGATGTGGTCGACGGTGGCGACGGTCCGCTCCGGGAAGGCGACGGGGAGACCGCGAAGGCGGAGCATGTCGAAGGCCTGCGGGCTCGTCACCTCGTGGACGAGGTGGAGGCCGACGAAGAGCTGCGTCTGCCCGGTGGGCAGGGCTCGAACGGTGTGCTCGTCCCAGACCTTCGCGAAGAGCGTCTTCGACATGAAGCGAAAGACGGTAGCACCCGAGTCAAGGGCCGGCGCGGGCACGGGTACCCGCGCCGCCCCCTCAGGCCGGTTGGCCGCGGTCGATCGCGAGCCGGACGAAGCCGGCGACGAGGGCGGCGAGGCGCGACTCCCCGCGGCGCTTTGCGGTGGGAAGGTCCTCGCCGTCCTGCGGCGACTCGCGCAGCTCGAAGTAGTACTTGATCTTCGGCTCGGTTCCCGAGGGCCGGAGCGTCACGCGCGAGCCCCCTTCGAGGAGGTAGGCGACGACGTTGGAGGGAGGGAGCCCCGCGAAACCGGCGCCGTAGTCGCGGGTTTCTTCGACGGCGAGGCCGCCGATGACGGTGGGAGGCCTCTGCCGGAAGCCGTTCATGATCGCGGCGATCGTCGCCGCCCCCTCGGCGCCGGAGATGGTCACGCTCTTCTGGGCCGAGAGGAAGAGCCCGTGCGCGCGCTGGAGCTCCTCGAGCCAGCCCCAGGGCGTCAGTCCGCGGGTCCGGCACCAGCCGGCGAGGTCGGCGAAGACGAGGGCGGCCGAGATGCCGTCCTTGTCCCTCACGACGTCCCCGACGGAGTAGCCGAGGGCCTCCTCGTAGCCGAAGACGGTCGTCCGGTTCTCCTCGCGCTCCAGCTCGAGGGCGCGGTTCTCGATCCACTTGAAGCCGGTCAGGGTCTCTGCGTACGAGGCGCCGAGGTCGCGCGCGATCACGCCGAGCTGGCTCGAAGAGACGATCGTCGTCAGGACGAGGGGGCGGTCGGGGCGGGGCGTCCGCTGCGTCAGGGCGTAGGCGCCGAGGAGGACCCCGAGCTCGTTTCCAGAGAAGACGTGCATCTCTCCGCCTGCATCGCGCGCGCCGGCCGCGAGGCGGTCGGCGTCCGGGTCGTTCGCGAGGAGGAGGTCGGCCTTCGTTTCCTCACAGAGAGCCAGGGCGAGGTCGAGGGCCCCGGGCTCCTCCGGATTCGGGAAGCTGACGGTGGGGAAGGCGCCGTCGGGCTCGTTCTGCTCGCGAACGGGGTGGACGCTCGTGAACCCCGAGCGCGCGAGCGCCTCGAGAGTGAACCGGGCCCCGACGCCGTGCATCGCCGTGTAGACGGCGACGAGGTCGCGTCCCTTCCCGGGGTGGAGGACGAGCTTCCCGATTGCCTCGTGGTAGCGCCGGGCGAGGTCCTCGCCGAGGCTCACGAAGAGCCCCTCCGCCTCGGCTTCGGCACGAGGCATGAAGGGGAGGGCGTTCGCCGGGCCCGCCGCCGCAATGAAGGACGCGATGCCGGAGTCGACGGGCGGGACGATCTGGGCCCCGTTGTCCCAGTAGACCTTGTAGCCATTGTAGGCGGGCGGGTTGTGGCTCGCCGTGACGACGATCCCCGCCGCCGCGCCGAGCTCCTTGACGGCGAAGGCGCCGAGCGGCGTGGGGGCGCGGTCCTCGAAGACGAGGGCGCGGATCCCGTGCGCGGCAAGGATCCCCGCCGCTTCGAGGGCGAAGTCGTCGCTCCCGCGGCGGGCGTCCCTGGCGATGACGACCCCCTTCCTCGCGGCGCCGGGGACGGTGGCGAGGAGGTGGCGGGCGACGCCGGCCGTGGCGCGCCGCACGACGGCCCGGTTCATCCGGTTGGGACCCGCGCCGAAGAGGCCCCGGAGGCCGGCGGTACCGAACTCCAGCTCGGCGCGAAGGCGGTCGAGGAGCTCGACCTCGTCTCCGGCCGCGAGGAGGCGGTCTACCTCGCTGGCCGTTTCGGGGTCAGGGTCGGCGTCGCGCCAGGCGAGGGCTTTTTCGAGGAGCGCTGTGTCCATCCGGGAGATGGTAGCGGACTCAGGAGCCGGGGCCCGAAGGTCTCACGACGGCGAAGCCGGCGTCGTTTCCCTTCTCGTCCCAGACGCCCACGCAGACGCGTGCGTCCGGCCCGCTGCTCTCCACCTCGATCTCGTACGTGTAGTGGCCCGCCTTCGCGGTCTCGACGTCCTTCCCGGGGATCTCGAAGCTCTGGCTCCTGCGAGAGACCTCGGAGAAGTCTCCCTTCGCCGCGACCGAGGCGACGAAGACGGAAAACGCGCCGGCCGCGCCCTTCGCGGACGGGAGGAGCACGAGCGAGGCGATGGGGATCCTCACCTCGATCCTGATCCGGAACTTTTTCGACGGGCCCGGTGCCACGCTGGCCGAGACCGAGATCGGGATCTTCGCCCGGTCGTCCGGCTTGAAGAGGTGCGCGAGGACGCGGTCCGACATCTGCTCCTCGAGCGTCTTCTCGACGACCGAGCCGCGGACTCTCGCGTTCAGCTTGCCGTTCCGGAGCCGGACCGACACGGAGGCGGCCTTGCCAGCCCCGGAGGGCGACGGGTAGCCGAGGGAATACCAGGAGTCGAGGTCCGACGAGACGCGGTCGATGAAGGCCGGGAGGCTCCCGGCCCCAGCGGCCGCGACGCCCCCGGTCTTCTCGGCGACGAAGGAGAGGGCCTCCAGCTCGTTGCTCAGCGCGAGCAGCTCGCGTCCGCCGTAGGCCTGGCTCGTCACGCCCGGCGCTTCGGAGATCGGGTCGGCCGCCGAGGGCTGGGGCGCGTCCATTCCGGCGGGAAAGACCCCGTAGAGCGTGACCCCGTTAGCGTTCGCCGAGCGGGTCACCTCCTCGAGGAGCCTCTTCGTGTCGTACTCCTTCGTCCTGGGATCGTTGAGCGCCTCGACCCCGGTCCGGGCCTTCAGGTAGAACTCCAGGCCCGCGTACCGGGAAAAGCGGTGGGAGACGAGGACGAGGATCTTCCTCCCCTCCATCCCGCCGAGCGTCGCGGAGAGCCCCTTCAGGGCGGCCGTCTTCGCCTTCATCTCGAAGAAGGCCTGCTGGGCGAACACGGACGCCGTGGGGGTGAAGCCCCCGAAGTCCGTCCCGATCCGCGGGTCGGCGGCGAGGGAGGTGAACCACGCGTCCTCGTCGCGGAGCAGGTCCAGGTCCGCCTTCTCGCTCGCGACCCCGCTGCTCTCCCGCTCGACCGTCTCGAGGGACTTCGCCAGCCTGTCCGGGTCTCCGGTGAACGGGAGGACGGTGCGGATCGAGCGGTTCCAGGTGACGATCATCGCCTCGTCGTCGTCGTCGAGCGTCTCTTCCAGGAGACGCCGGACCGAGTCGAAGAGCTCCTTTCGCTGGTTCGCGTCCGGCAGCTGGAGGCGGTCGAAGAAGAGGACGATTCGCCTGGGAGGGCGTCGCGCGGCGGGCGCGGCCTCGACCGCGGGGGCGGTCCCGGGGGGGGGCGGCTCGGCCGGGGCAGCGACGGCGGGGAAGCCGCTCCCCCGGACCTCGCTGAAATTCGTCAGCTTCACGACCTTGCCGTCGTGCCTCACCTCGAAGTCCTCCGGCTTGAGGCCGCGGACCGGGTCGCCTTTCGCGTCCGTCACGATGACGTCGAGGTTGAAGAGAGTCAGCTCGACGGACGCCGTGGTCCGCGGGGCGGACTCGGGTTTTTGGGCCGGGGCGGGCCCCGGCAGGAGGATCGCGGCGAGGAGGAGCCCGGCAGACCGTCTCATATTCACCATTCGGAGGCACTTCGCGGGCCTCGGGCCAGCGTGGGCCGCAGAATACGCCGGAGAGTCATGATTTCATTCGCTTCCCTCTTCGTCGGCCTCGTCTTCGGGATCGTCAACGTCCAGCTCGTCGCCGCCGCCGGCGTCGACCGGGTGGACCTGTTCCTCGACGGGAAGCAGGTCGCCGAGCTGCGGGCTCCCTTCATGACGGCCGTCGACATCGGGTGCGAGCCGGCACCGCACGAGCTCGTCGCGGTCGCGTACGACGCGAAGGGAAAGCGGCTCGAGCAGGTGAGGCAGTGGGTGAACCGCCCGCGGCCGACCGCCGAGGCGAGCCTCGTCCTGGAGCCGGGAAGGGGGGATCAGGGCCGGATCGCGCACCTGACGTGGCGCAGCCTGACGGGCGAGGTCCCGAAGGCCGTCGCGGTGACGTTCGACGGGCGCCCCGTTCCGGTGACGGACCCTTCCCGGATCGAGGTCCCTCCCCACGACCCGCGCCAGGTCCATTCCCTCCGGGCCCGGCTCGACTTCGAAGGGAACGTCAGCGCGAGCACCGAAGTCATCTTCGGAGGGCCCCGGACCACCGAGGTGTTCACCGAGATGACGGCGGTCTCCGTCGTCCTCGACGAGGGCCGGACGCTGCCCCCCGCAGGGGAGCTGGCTGGCTGGTTCGAGAAGGACGGCCGGCCGCTCGAGGTCGCGGCCGTCGAGGAGGGTCCCTCCGACGTCGTCTTCGTCTGCGAGGGAAGCGTCCTGGCGCAGCTCCAGAAGGTCTTCCAGTACCGGACGGACCCCTACAAGCCGGGCCTGCCGGCCGACCTCTCGTTTCGCTTCGTCTGGCCCGTCGGGCAGCTCGCCTCGCAGGCGACGATGTCCTCGAACCTCTACCCGAGCACGCGCCGGATGACGATCGCCGACGGCAACGTCAGCTGGGTCGCGGGGAAAAGACTCATCTGGCCAGCGTGGACCCGGTCGGGGCAGCGGATCGCCGACGCGGTCGCGGTGGCGGCTCTCGCGGCCGCCGAGGAGGAGAGGCGGCGCGCCGTGGTCCTCCTCCTCGGCCCGGACGCGGCCGACGGGAGCCTCCTGACCCCGCGGGAGGTGGTGGAGTTCCTCGCGAAGCTGCGGGTGCCGCTCCACGTCTGGTCGATCGGGAAGAAGCCCTCGCCGGAGGCTCCGAGGTGGGGAGGCGGGACGAGCCTCGCGAACGCCCGGCAGTTCGACGCGGCGGTCGCCGGGCTCGTCCAGAGCCTGTCCCGCCAGCGGATCGTCTGGGTGGAGGGGACGCACCTGCCCCAGGACGTGATCCCGGCCACCTCGGCGGCCGGGATCAGCCTGGCGCGCTGAGGGCTACCTCGGCTCGCAGAGGCAGTGGGCGTAGATCCCGCGAGGGTCGTTCCACGCCGAGAGCTGCTCGAGCTCGCCGGCGATGGCCTTCGCGACCGCCGCGCCCGCTCCCCGGGCCGTCTCCGGCGCCGGGGTGAGGGTGTAGCCGAAGGAAGCGGCGATCCGGGCCGCCCGGACCGACAGGGTCGCCATCAGCTTCTCCTTGAGCGAGCGCTCCTTCTCGACGTACGTCACCTTGTACGTCTTGCCGAGCTTCGCCTTCCCGGCCGCCGAGGCGATCGCCTCGTTCAGGCCGCCGAGCTTGTCGACGAGGCCGCGCTCCTTCGCGTCCGCCCCGCTCCAGACCCGGCCGCGTGCGATCCTGTCGACGTCGTCGCGGCTCATCTTCCGGGCCTTGCCGACCCGCTCGAGGAAGTCCTCGTAGCCGCGGTCGATCATCGTCTGGATTGCCTCGCCCGCCTCCGGGGGCAGCTCGCGGTCGAGGCGGACGCCGGCCCACGGGGCCGTGCCGACGCCGTCGACGCGCATGCCGAGGTACTTCGCCATCGGCTTCTCGAAGGTGGGGAACATCCCGAAGATGCCGATGGAGCCCGTGATCGTCTCGGGGCTCGCCCAGATCTCGTCGGAAGAGGTCGAGATCCAGTACCCCCCGGAGGCGGCGACGGAACCCATCGAGACGACGACGGGCTTCTTCGCCTCCCGCGCGAGCTGAAGCTCGCGGCGGATCACCTCGGAGGCGAAGGCGCTGCCGCCGGGGCTGTCGACCCGGAGGACGATCGCCTTCACCTTCTCGTTCTGGCGGGCGGTCCGGATGAGCGCGGCGGTCGAATCGCCGCCGACCCGTCCCGGGCCGGCCTTTCCGTCGACGATCTCGCCCTTCGCGACGACCACGGCGACCTCGTCGCCCTTGCCCTTCGTCGAGGGACGGTCGTCCCCGAGCGCCTCGAGGTAGGTCGCCATCGAGACCTGCCTGAACGACTTCGATTTGTCGTCCTCGCCCGCGAGCTCGATCATCCGCTTGCGCACCTCGTCCCTCGGCGCCAGGCGGTCGACGAGCTTCGCGTCGAGGGCGAGCTTCGCGGGGTCGCCGCCGGCCGCCTTCAACCGCGCCGGAAGCTGCTCGACCAGCGTCGTGAGCTCCTCGGGAGTCGTCTTCCGCGCCGTCGAGACCGCGGCGAGATACGCCCGCCAGATGTCGCCCATCCACTCGAGGTCGGCTTCCTTCGCCTCGGGGGACATGTCGTTCCTCAGGTAGGGCTCCACGGCGGACTTGTACTCGCCGACGCGGAAGACGTGCCAGGTGACGCCGAGCCGGTCGATCGCGTCG
>CALMDF010000110.1 GCA_937864895.1 uncultured Holophagales bacterium
CTCGTTCAGGAGGATCTCGCAGAGGTCGAGGGCGAGGGCGGCGTCGCGGCGCCCCTCGCTCACGAGCCCGGAGGCCGCGAGGCGAGCGAGCCTCTTTCGGCCCACGCTCCGGAGGCGCGCCCACTTGCGTACGGTCGCGATCTTCGTCGGGTCGAGCGCGAGGACGGCCGCCGCGATGCGAGCCCCGAGCGCCTCGGCGACCTCGAGGTCGTCGGCGACGCCGCTCCACTTGTCCATCCTGAGGAGAAGGGACGGCTCGAAGTCCTTCCGGAACCTCTCGAGGAGCTCGATGGCGACGAGGATCTCCTCCCGGACCTTCCTCCCGGCCGCGGCGTCGAGGAGGTCGGCGGCCAGCGGATACTCGAGAATGGCCTTGTGCCGGACCGCAAGCTCGCGGGCGATCCCTTTCAGGACGCTCGCCCGGACCCCGATCACCTTGAGGGGGCTCTTGACACCGGGCGCGGGACGAGCTTTCTCGTCCGCCTTCTCGTCGAGGGCGGCTCGCAGGTCCTTGAGGATTGTGGCGACTGCGGGGGAAGTGGTCTTGGCCATACGCGGACGACCGGGATTTTATCACGGCGGCCGTTCCGAGGACACCTTGCGCACGAGCCGGCACCTCCGGCGACCCCTGCCTTCCCCGGGCGATCCTACACCCCGACTCCCGCCGCGCAAGCCCTTCCGGGGGCTCCGGCGTCGCCTCCCCGCCGCCCCGCCGAGGACGCGATGCGCCCCCCCCCCAGAAGCCTTTCGGGTCTGGCGGGGTCGAAGAAGACGGCGGCCTGCCCCGGGGCCGCCGCCCGCACCGGATCGTCGAAGGTGAGCCGGGCCGCCCCTCCCCGCCGGACGCTCTCGTCCTCGAGCTCGAGACGGGCCGGCACGTCGGGGTGCCGGGATCGGATCCGGGCCAGGACCCTCGTCTCCCGCTCGAGCGGGGAGACGATCAGGTTCACGCCGGAGAGGAGCACTTCCCGGGAGAGGACTTCCTCGCCCGTCCCCACGACGAGCTTCCGCTCCGAAGCCTCGATTCCCACGACGTAGAGAGGCTCCCCGGTCGCGACGCCGAGACCCCGGCGCTGCCCGACCGTGAACCCCATCGTGCCCGGGTGGGCCCCGACCTCCGAGCCGTCCGACAGGACGACGCGCCCCGGGAGCGCGGCGGGGTGAGCCGGCAGGGAGAAGCCGAGGTTCGCGGCCTCCCTGCGGATGAACCCGGCAGGCCCGTCCGCCGCGGGGACGAAACAGATCTCCTGGGAGTCCGGCTTGTCCCAGTTCGGGAGCCCCGCCTCCTGGGCGAGCCGCCTCACCTCGGTTTTCGTCAGCTCGCCGAGCGGGAACCTCGAGCGGGAGAGCTGCTCCGGGGTCAGGTCGTACAGGAAGTAGGTCTGGTCCTTCGAGAGGTCGACCGCCTTGAGCAGCCGCGGCTCGCCGGTCAGGGGGTCGGTCTCGACCCGCGCGTAGTGCCCCGTGGCGACCGCCTCGCAGCCCAGCCCCAGCGCCTTGCGGAAGAGGGCGTCGAACTTCACGTCCGTGTTGCAGCCGAGGCACGGCACCGGCGTCTCCCCGTTCAGGTACGACGCCACGAAGGGCTTCACGACGGTCTCGAGGAACCGCTCCCTGAGATCGAGCGTGAAGTGCGGGATCCCGATCGTCTCGGCGGCCCGGCGGGCGGTCCTGAGATCGTCGAGCGTGCAGCAGCGCCCCGCGTCCGCGCCGGTCCCGTCGCGGTCGTGATCCCAGAGGTGCATCGAAACGCCCACGACCTCGACACCCTCCCTCGCGAGGAGGAGCGCCGCGACCGAGGAGTCGACCCCTCCCGACATGGCAACCGCGACCCTCATGGACTTCAGAGTTTACGATCCGGGGAAATCCGCCCCGAGGAGGTCCCGATGACCCGTCCATCGCCGCTTTCCCCGGACCAGGTCCTGGAGCGTCTCGAGACCCTGCCCGGCTGGGCGTTCTCCGACGGCGCCCTGAGGCGGGAGTTCGTCTTCCCCGACTTCGCAGACGCGTTTGCCTTCATGACGCGGGTCGCTCTCGCAGCGGAGAAGCTGGACCACCACCCCGACTGGGCGAACGCCTGGAACCGCGTCACAGTGGCCCTCGCGACGCACGACGCCGGCGGCGTCACCGACCTCGACTTCCGCCTCGCCGGCGTGATGCAGCGCCTGATGAAAAAGACGGAGTAAGGCTGGTGCATTCGCATCAGGCACGAGGGTAGAATCCCCCCCCGGTATGGAACCTCCCGACAGCCACGAAGATCTCCTCGAGCTCCTTTCCAGGAGCGGCAAGGCCGTCTTCGCGATCGACTCCTCGGACAGGATCGTGCTCTGGAACACGGGCGCCGAGAGGCTGCTCGGCTACCCGGCGGCGGACGTCCTCGGCCGAAGCTGCCACCAGGCGATGTCGGGACGTGACGTCTACGGGAACCGATACTGCTTCGGCGAGTGCCCCATCCTCCGGATGCGCGACCGGGGCGAGACGATCCAGCCCTTCGAGATCGTCCTCGAGTCCCGCGACGCCGGGCCCAAGAAACTCCGCTGCTCGATCCTCTCGATCCCCGGCCAGCGGCCCGAGCTGACGACCCTCGTCCACATCCTCGCGGAGACGAACGGCTCGCACCCCGACCCGGGGAACGTCTTCTCCCGCTTCTCGGGCCCGATCCCGCACCCGGGCCTGACGCCGCTCCTCCCGCCGCGCCCGGCCTCCTCCCCTCTCACCAAGCGCGAGCGCGAGGTCCTCCGTCTCCTGTCGGAGGGGAAGAAGACCGACGAAATGGGCGAGCAGCTCTTCATCAGCGACGTGACCGTGAGGAACCACATCCAGAACATCCTCCGGAAGCTGAACGTCCACTCGAAGCTCGAAGCGGTCGTCTACGCCTACCAGAACCAGCTGCTCTAGAGCCGTTCCCGCGGAGGGCCCGCGCGTCTCGCGCGCGCCTGTCCATACGGCGAGAGCGGCGAGTCGCCCCGCCGCCCCCGTTCAGCGCCCGCGAGCGTCTCCCGGCGTCCCGGGGCTCACTTCCCCTTCTCGAGAGACTTGACGACGTCCTCGAGGCCGTTCTCGATGGCGTCGCGGACCGTGGAGCCGCGCGACTTGTGGCGGATCTGGAAGACGATCTTCCCGGAGGAGTCCGTCCCGATCAGCTCCTGGACCGCGCCCGGGTTGGCGTACCAGCCTCCCCAGAACCGGGCGGCTCCGCTCGGCTCCCATGCGTGCACGACGTGCCCCTCGATCGTCAGGTCGGCCTTTCCCTTCTCGGCGAGGTCCCAGCCGAGCTTCTTCGACTGCTGGATCCACTGCTCGGCGTACTCGCGGCCGTAGTCGACGGCGCGCTTGGCTTCCTTGTCCTTCTCGTTGAAGGAGAAGTCCTTCACCACCACCGTCTTGTAGCTGCCGGCCGAGTAGCCGTCGAAGAAGACCCAGTCGGCCTCCTTTCCCTTCACGAGCTGGTCGTAGTTCCTGAGCCAGGTGGCCGGTTCGTCCTTCTCCTTCGAGGCGTCGTCGTCGACGAATTTCTTCTCGGCCGCGAACGAGGGCAGGGCGACGAGCGCCGCGAGGAGGACGAGGGCGGGAACGCGAAGCGGGTGCACGTTCAGTCTCATGGTGCGGATGCTCCTTCAGTTGCCGGGGCTTTTCTGTGATCTTAGCAACATGTTCGTCGCACACCCCACCCGGGCGGCCCACCGCCTCGCCGGGATCGCCCTCGCCCTCCCGCTCGTCCTCTGGATCGGCACGGGCCTCCTCTTCCACGTGAAG
>CALMDF010000111.1 GCA_937864895.1 uncultured Holophagales bacterium
CGGTGCTAAGCTGCTTCCGCGGCGGCCGATCGCGCGCCAAGCGCCTCGGGCCGCACGGGGGCACCGTGAGCGTTCTCGCGTGGATCCTGGCGAGCGGCCTCGCGATGAGCGCGGTCGCGTTCGTCGGGGCGCTCGCGCTCCTCCTCCCGAAGCGGTGGCTCGACGAGCTGATGCTCCCGCTCGTCGCCCTCGCCGCGGGATCCCTCCTGGGCGGCGCCTTCTTCCACATGATCCCGGGCGCATTCCGCGCGGGCCGAGATCCGCTCGCCCTCCTCGCCTGGGTGGCCGCGGGGTTCTCCCTCTTCCTGCTCCTCGAGCAGTACCTGCACTGGCACCACTGCCACCGCGCGTCGGCGAGCTGCCGGGAGCCGATGAGCTACCTGATCCTGATCGGCGACGGCCTCCACAACTTCCTGGGGGGCCTCGCCGTCGCCGGGGCGTTCCTTGCGGACGTCCGACTCGGCGTCACCACCTGGCTGGCCGCCGTCGCCCACGAGGTCCCCCAGGAGCTCGGCGACTTCGCGGTGCTCCTCCACGCGGGCTGGAGTCGGAAAAGGGCGCTGATCTTCAACTTCCTGTCGGCGCTCACGTTTCTCGTCGGCGGGATCGTCGCCTACGCGGCTTCGTTCCGAATCGACGTGGGGTTCCTGCTCCCGTTCGCCGCCGGGAACTTCCTCTACATCGCCGCGTCGGATCTCGTTCCCGAGGTCAACCGGCACCACGATCCGTGGCGGAACGCGCTGCACTTCCTGTGCTTCCTCGCCGGAGTCGCCCTGCTGTACGCTCTCGCGGCCGTCCCCGCCGCGTGACCCCGGGACGACGGGCGCCCGAAAAAAAACGCGGGCGCCTTTCGGCGCCCGCGCGACCGCGTCCTGCGCTGCCTCAAAAGCCGAGGGGGACTCCAGCGCGGACGAGTGTCCTTCTCGTCACGATCATGGGACCGGCGCCAGGTTGATCGGGAACGCCGACGGCATGATCCTGCGGGTCCAGGTGTCGCTTCCCTCCGGGCCTTCCTGGTTCCAGACCGCGTAGAACTTCGAGCCGTCCGGGCTCATGCGGATCTGGGCCTCGCCCTGCGCGTCGTCGCCCCGGGCCAGGTAGTCCCAGCGCTCCACGATCTCGCCGGCGTAGGTGCCGTCGCTGTCCGGGTTGACGTCCCAGAGGCGCTTGTAGTAGGTCTGGCCGCGGTCGCGGGTGAAGGTGTAGAAGAGGTCAACGGGCACCGCCGTCGCCTCTTCGTCGTCGTCGCCGTGAGCCATGGGCACGTTGGTCGCGGTGCCGAAGGCGACGTAATAGATGTCGCGGTTGTAAACGTCCTCGGGGTACGGGCTCCCCGCGGTCGTGCTCGGCGGAGCGACCAGCCGCGGCTCGATGACGGTCAGCTTGTTGTTCTTGAGCAGCGACATGTTGCGCGCGGGCTCGTACTGGCCGGGCTCGTAGCAGGTCACCTCCTCGTAGGTGTCCTTCTGCTCGGCTTCGTCCTCCGATGTTACGTTCGTGTAGTCCTTCCAGAGCAGGGTGTGGCAGACCTCCCCGGTCCCCGCCGGATCGGTCGTCCAGGTCGCTCCGCCGTCGAAGGAGCGGCGGAGGAAGAGATCGTACTTGTCGTGGGCATTGCGCGACGCCGCCCAGTTGGGCGTGTGGTCGTACGCGAGGTAGACATCGTCGCCGCGCAGGACGCCGCGATGCGCGCGGGCATCGTCGTAGGGGTTCGTCCAGCTCGCGTCGAACAGGTTGGCGTTGAACTGTCCGTGCTTGACGACCTTGGTCCCCTCGCCGTTGGCCTGGGCTTCCTGGTCGGGGTTGTACCAGTATTCCATCGGCGTGACGGAGCTCAGGTTCTGCGCGCCGTCAACGCACACCGTCTGGCCGTTGTCCGCGGTCCGCCACTCGGCGCAGACCAGGTTGGCGGCGGCGTACGGGTTGCCGGCCGACTTCTTGATCCGCCGCATGAAGATG
>CALMDF010000112.1 GCA_937864895.1 uncultured Holophagales bacterium
CATCGCCGCCGTGTGCGACTCGATGACCCCGTCGACGTAGCCCTTCACGCCCCCGAACGCGATCAGGCCGTCGCGGGCGCGGTCCCTGAGGCGGACGGCCTCCGCGAGGCCGGGGGCCGGGTCGTCCGGGGAGAAGTTGACGGTCAGCCGGGTGCGCACGGTCAGCTTGCCCTCCGAGCGCGCCCGCTCGAGCAGGGGCAGGAACCTCGCGACCTCGTCGGGCGTCCAGCCCGCGTCCTGCACCGCGGTGATGCCCGTCCGGTTGAGGAGGGCGAGGGCCTGGAGCAGCAGGGCGTAGTGGCGCTCGGCCGTGGGCTCGGGGATGAGGTCCTCGACGAGGCTGCCGGCCGCCTCCTTCAGGGCGCCGGTCGGCTCGCCCGTCTTCGGGTCGCGCACGATCGTGCCGTTCAGCGGGTCCTTCGTCTCCTTCGTGATCCCGGCCAGGGCGAGGGCCCGGCTGTTGGCCCAGCCGGTGTGGCCGTCGTAGCAGTCCATGTACGCCGGCCGGTCCGGGACGATCGCGTCGAGCTGCTCGCGGGTGGGCAGGCCGCCCGGGAACGACCCGTAGACCCAGCCTCGCCCCACGACCCACGGGCTGTCCGGGTTGGCCCGGGCAAACTTGCGAATCCGCTCCTGAAGCCCGGCCAGGGTCGTCTCGTCGGTGAGGTCCACGCGCTCGAGGTTGCGCGCCCCGCTCATGAGGTGCAGGTGCGCGTCCTCGAAGCCGGGTGTGACGAGGCGGCCGCGGAGCGCGATCGACTGCGTCTTTGGCCCCTTCCACCGGGCCGCCTCCGCGCCGCTCCCCACGAAGACGACGCGCCCGTCGCGCACCGCCACGGCCTCGGCGAAGGGCCGCGCCGGATCGGCGGTCCAGACCCGTCCGCCCGTCAGGAGAAGGGCGGCGGCGGGCTCGGGGGCGGGGGCGGAAGCGAGGGGGGCCAGCAGCAGGAGCGCGAGCAGGGCAGCGGGCATCGAGGCCTCCGCCGGGCATTCTCGGTGATGGGACGGGCGAGGGGAACCTGGGCGCGTCCGCGGGTGCTACAACGGGGCATGCGTCGCGCCGCCATCGTCCTCCTCGCCGCGCTCGTGGCCCTCGGTTGCCGTCGTCCTGCCGGCGTCGATCCGGCCTACCTCGCGGAGATCGAAGCCGCCCGCGCTGCGCGGGCGGCGGAGCTGACCGCCGAGGACGGCTGGCTCACCCTCGTCGCCCGGGAGCTCCTCGAGCCCGGCGAGAATCTCGTCGGTTCCGACCCTTCCGCCGCCGTCGTCCTCGACGCCCCGGGCATCCCGCCGAAGGCCTGCTCCTTCGACCTCCGGCCGGACGGCACGGTCGTCCTCCGGCCCGTCGAGGGAGCGCCCGTCGCCGTGAACGGCGCGCCGCCGACGGGTTCCCCGCTCGTCCCGGAGCGCGAAGGGCGGAAACACGACGTCGTGACGGTCGGGCGCGTGCGCCTCTCCCTCTTCGAGAAGGAAGAGCGGTTCCTCGTTCGCGCGCGGGACTCCGAGAGCCCCCGCAGGACGGGCTTCGCCGGCCTGACGTATTTCCCGGTCGACCCCTCGTACCGGGTCCAAGCCCTCTGGGAGCCGTACGAGGCGCCGCGAGAGGTGGACGTCCCTTCTTCGCGGGGACCCGCCCGGAAAGCCACGGCGCCGGGGTCCGTGCGATTCACCCTCGCCGGCCGGGAGCACACGCTCGAGCCGACCGTCGAGTCGCCCGAGGACGACACCCTCTTCTTCGTCTTCTCCGACGCGACCGCCGGCACGGAAAGCTACGGAGGCGGCCGCTTCCTCTACGCGACAAAGCCGAAGCCGGGAGAAGCGTCGAAGGTCGTCCTCGACTTCAACCTCGCCGAGAACCCGCCCTGCTCCATCACCCCGTTCGCGAGCTGCCCGATGGCCCTCCCGAAAAACACCCTGCCCGTCCGGGTCGAGGCGGGGGAGAAGGCTCCGCGGGGCCACTGACACCGGGGACCGCCGTTCCCCTCGTGGCCGGCGGGTCTCACGGCACTGCCGTCGTGGCGGGCTCGCGGGACGCGAGGGGGAGCGCGTGCCGGCGCCCCTCCACGAGGTCTCGGGAGATGACCCGTACCCTTTGCAGCCACTCGAATGCGACGGAGCACGCGGGCGCCTGGTCCGGCGCCCGGCAGACCAGGCCCTCGCCGTCCGGCGTCAGGACGAGCATCCCCTCCTCCCGCGTCCGGATGTGCCACCCCGGCGGCGGGAGGAGCGCCGCCATCCAGGGCGGGACCGGCAGGCCGAGCCTCTCGAGGACGAGGGCCGGGATCTCGAACTGGCTGATCGTCCCGACGTCCACGGGGCCCGACCGGCCGTCGACGACGAGGAGCGGCACCGCCGCGAGGGCCCGGAACATCGCCGGCGTGAAGTCGGGCACCCAGGCTTCGAAGAGCCCGGACTCCCTGTAGACGTCGACGCTCTCCCCCAGGACGGGCAGGTGGTCTCCGAGCGCGACGACGAGGGCCTCGGGGGATTCCGCGAGAACGCGGTCCACGAAGGCCACGAGCTCCCGCGAGGAGTGCAGGATCGAGCTCGCGTACCGGCCCACGACCGGGGGCGCCGAGGCCGCCGAGATCTCGTAGGCCCTCCGCTCCGCGTTCAGGGGGTAGGGCCAGTGGCCCGTGTAGGTGAGGACGAAGGTGAGTGCGGCGGCCGTTCCCGACGGCGGCTGGGTCCGCGCCCACGCCTGCCGGTAGAGCGACTCGTCGGAGAGGAACTCCCCGTTGAGGTCGTCGGCGACGAAGGCGGTCGAGGAGAAGTACCGTGAGAAGCCGAGGCGCGGGTAAGCGCGGTCGCGGTTCCAGAAGTCCGGCACGTTGGGGTGGAAGGCCGCCGCCGGAAGCCCGTCGCCCGAGAGGAGCCGGGGCAGGCAGGGAAGCTCGTTCGCGAGGCTCGAGCTGAAGACGATCCCGGGAAGGACGAGCCTCGTCGGGATCCCGCACAGGACCTCCATCTCGGAGTTCGCCGTCCCCCCTCCGAATTCCGGGCTCAGGGCCGAGCTGCCGCCCCCGGCCTGCCAGAGAGCGCGGAACCGGGGATCGACGGGATCCCCGCTGAGGCCCGCGGCGCGG
This sequence comes from uncultured Holophagales bacterium, assembly GCA_937864895.1. Lineage (GTDB taxonomy): Bacteria > Acidobacteriota > Thermoanaerobaculia > UBA5066 > UBA5066 > UBA5066. The sequence continues at coordinate 3,087 of CALMDF010000112.1, forward strand.
AGCGCGGCCGGGTCCCAGAACGACTCGAGGAGGATCAGGACGACCGGACGGGAGGCTCCCGGGGACCCCGGCAGCGATTCCGCGCGCCGCGGGACCGCCGGAGCAGAGGCGAGCGCCGCCCGCACCTCGTCGTGGGTCGGCGGATCCGAGCGGTCGAGACGCCGCCGCGCGAGCTCCCCGTAGAGGTAGCCGACGGGCCCCTGCTCGAGCATGTTGACGGTCTGGCTCCACGGGATGTAGGGGGCGCCCCCGTCGGCGAGGGCGGCGGCGGCGGCAGGCCGGAAGAGGCTGGCCCCGGCGAGAAGCGCGGCGCCTGCGGCTGCCGCCAGGGCTGCGAGGCGGCGGAAACCGAGGTTCGAGACGACGAGGGCGGCGAGGAGGACGAGAGGCGCCGAAAGGGTCAGGGCCCAGCGCAGGTCGAGGACCCTCAGTAGCTCGGAAGCCGCCTGGAAGTCGGGCGGCCGGATCGGCCCTCCGAGCATGACGACCCGCAGCGCCTGGGCGGCGTGGCAGGCGAGCACGAGGACGAACTGGGCGAGGACGAACGGAACCGGGTGGCGGGCGATGGCGAGGAGGGCCCAGGCGAGGACGAGCTGGACCGCGAGCTCCCCCGGGGGGAGAAAGCGTCCGTGGGGCATCCCGGCGGCCTTGCGGACGGCGACCCCGAGGACGAAGGTGAGGACGGGGGTCGAGAGGATCGGGAGGAGAAGGGTCCACCCGTCCCACCGGCCGGGGCTCGACACCGGAGAGCTGTCGGGAACTCGCGTCGCCCGGCGGGAATCCATGCGGAATCGCCTCCGTCGCCGTTTCGTTGCTGCTCCAAATGTACACGAAGGGCCGGTTTCGTCCACGTCTTCGACCTCGGGTTCCGACTCGCGCGCTCGCGATGAGGCCGGGGGCGCCCCGCATCCCCTTCCGGGAGTCGAGGGACGAACGAAAAGGGAGCCCGCTCGGCGCGGGCTCCCTTCGAATTCAGGTCGTGTCAGCCGGTCAGAAGCTCAGAGCTTCGGTCCCGCCGCGATGACCTCGGGCGCGCACCCTTCCTCGAACCTCTTGAAGTTCTCGACGAAGCGCGCCGCGAGCTGGCGGTACCGGTTCGTGTAGAGGGCCTTGTCGGGCCAGGAGCTGGACGGGTCCATGACGGAGTCGGGGACTCCGGGGCAGCTCTTCGGGACCTCGAAGCCGAAGATCGGGTCCCTCGTGTACTCGACCCCGTGGAGCGAGCCGTCGAGCGCCGCGTCGAGGAGGGCGCGGGTGTAGCGGATGGAGATCCGCTTGCCGACGTTGTACGGACCGCCGACCCACCCGGTGTTCAGGAGCCAGCAGCTGACGCCGTGGCGCTCGACCTTCTTCTTGAGGAGGTCGGCGTAGAAGTAGGGGTGGTGGACCATGAAGGGCCCGCCGAAGCAGGCCGAGAAGGTCAGCTCCGGTTCCTTGCCGAGGCCCGCCTCGGTGCCGGCGATCTTCGAGGTGTAGCCCGAGATGAACTGGTAGAGCGCCTG
>CALMDF010000113.1 GCA_937864895.1 uncultured Holophagales bacterium
CAAGGAGAAGAGCGCCCGGGAGGCCGGGATCCGCGCGGAGACACTCCGGTTCCCCGCGACAGTGACCGAGGCGATGCTCCTCGCCGAGATCGGCCGTCTGAACGCCGACGGGGACGTCGACGCGATCCTCGTCCAGCTACCCCTCCCCGGTGGCATCGGGACGACCCGCGTCCTCGAGGCCATCGACCCGGCGAAGGACGTGGACGGCTTCCACCCCCTCAACGTCGGCCGCCTCGTCCAGGGCAGGCGCGCCCCCGTCCCCTGCACCCCGGCCGGGATCATGGAGCTCCTGCGGCGCGAGGACGTGCCGCTGAGAGGGGTCCGCGCCGTCGTCCTCGGACGGAGCGACATCGTCGGAAAGCCGATGGCGACGCTCCTGACGAAGGCCGACGCGACCGTCACCGTCGCCCACTCGAAGACGCGGGACCTCCCCGCCATCTGCCGGGAAGCCGACCTCCTCGTCGCCGCGATCGGCCGGCCCGCGTTCGTCACGGCCGAATTCATCCGGCCCGGGGCCGTCGTCGTCGACGTCGGGATCAACCGGATCGCCACCGCTGCCGAGGTCGCCCGCTGCTTCCCCGGCGACGAGGCGAAGGCCGCGGCGTTCGCGGCGAAGGGCTCACTCCTCGTCGGAGACGTCCACCCCGTCGACGTGAAGGAGCGGGCCTCGCGATACACCCCCGTCCCCGGCGGGGTCGGCCCGCTCACGATCGCGCTCCTCCTCTCGAACACCGTCGACCTCTGCCGCGCCCGCCGCGGGCTCTGACGATGCGCCGCGTCGGCCTCACCGGCGGGATCGCGTCCGGCAAGAGCGCCGTCGCCACGCGCTGGCGCGAGCTCGGGATCCCCGTCCTCGACGCGGACCGCCTCGTCCGCGACCTCTACGAGCCCGGCGCGGCCGGCGCCTCCGCGGTGGCGGAGGAGTTCGGCCCGGGGCTCCTCGACGAGCGGGGCGCCGTGGACCGCCCTCGCCTCGCGGCCCTCGTCTTTTCCGACCCCGCAGCCGTGGCGCGGCTGAACGCCCGAGTCCACCCCCTCGTTCGCGCCGAAACGGACCGTTGGCTCGCCGGGCGCGAGGCCGAGGGGCACGCCGCGGCGGTCGTCGAGGCGACGCTCCTCGTCGAGAACGCCGGCCGGGAGCGCTTCGACCTCCTCGTCGCCGTCTCGGCCCCCGAGGAGCTCCGCCTCGCTCGCGCCCTCGCCCGCGACCCCGGCGCGACGCGCGAGTCGGTCCTCGCGCGGATGCGCGCCCAGCTCTCCGAAGACGCCCGAAACGCCGCCTGCGACGTGGTTTTCGTCAACGACGGCAGCGTCGAGGAGCTGAAGCGGAAAGCCGACGCCCTCGCGACTCGAATGGCCCTGTCCGGCCCCGCCGACGACGGTTCCGCCCCCTCGCCGAATCACGGAACGCAGAACTGACCCCGCCCTTCGGGGCTATCCTGGGCGTGCGAGGAGGCGGCCGCGCCGCTCCAAGGCCCTCGCGCGGTGCGCGCGGGCGTCCCTCTCCACGGCGGTCACCCCGGCGAAGGCCCGGGTCTCGCCTTCCGGGACGAAGATGACGTCCCAGCCGAAGCCGTTCGAGCCCCGCGGCTCGGGAGCGAGGGTGCCCGCGACGCGGCCCGAGGCGACGACGACCTCGGGCGTGGACGCGCCGGGCCAGGCGAGGCCGAGGGTCGAGACGGCCTCGGCGCGCGGGTCGCCCCAGGCGTGCGCGAGGCGCGCGAAGCCGGCCTCCCCCACCGCGCCGACGGCGAACTTCGTCAGCGGCCCGGGGTAGCCCTTCCACGCCGGGAGAGAGAGGCCCGAGTCCTCGACGAGGACCGGGACCCCGAGCTCCGCCGCGGCCGCGAGAGCCTTGGCGGTGACGACCTCGGCGAAGTCGAGGGACTGGATCTCGGGAATGTCGAGCGAGCGGGCCTCGACGGGCCGCCCGAGAAGCGCCGCGGCCTCGCGGGCCTTCCCCGCGTTCGACGTGAGGAAGACGAGATCGTCGAGGGACGGGCGCATTCAGCGCGGCGCGGGGAGCGGGACGCCGCGCGCGTCGAGCTTCACCCGGTAGCACGGGAGGCCGCGCGAGAGGCCCTTGAGCCTCACGTCGCCGAGAGGCTCGTACGAGAAGTCGTCCGACGTGAGGCGGGCGGTCTCCTCGCCGACGGCGACCTCGTTCGGCCCGGCGACGTATTCCTCGATCCGGGCCGCGACGTTGACGGTGTTGCCGAGGACGGTGTAGTCGACGCGCTGCTCGGAGCCGATGTCTCCGACGACGGCGTTTCCCGTGTTCACGCCGATCCTGACGCCCACGGGCGGCTCTCCCCGCGCGACCCGCTCCAGGTTCCAGGCCTTCACGTTCTCGACGAGCTTGGCGGCGGCGGAGACGGCCCGGCGTGCGTGGTCGGGCTGCACGATCGGGGCGCCGAAGAAGGCCATCACGGCGTCGCCGATGAACTTGTCGAGCGTCCCCCCCTCCGCGAAGATCGCGTCCGCGGCGAAGGTGAAGAACGTCGAGAGGAAACGCGAGAGGGAGTCGGGGTCCATCCCCTCGGCCGCGCTCGTGAAGCCGACGATGTCGGCGAAGAAGACGGAGACGTTCCGGGTTCGGACCCGGTCGATGACGCCGCTGGCGTCCGAGGCGATCTCCTCGACGACGCCGGGCGAGTGGTAGCGCGAGAGGCGCTCGCGGATCCGCTCTTCCTTCTCGATCCGGCGCTGGAGACGGGCCCTCTCGATGGCGACGGCGGCGAAGTTCCCGAGGGCCGTCAGGAGGTCGAGGTCGTCCGCCGTGAAGCTCCCGGCCCGGAGCGGGGTGTCGACGTGGAGGGCGCCGATGACCCGGTCCTGGTTCCAGAGCGGGACGCACATGGCCGAGCGGATCTGCTGGATCCGGATCGACTGCCCCGCCTCGAAGCGGCCGTCTGCGAGGGCGTCGGAGGTGAGGACGGCGACCCGGTTCTGGATGACCGAGTCGACGATCGTGTGAGAGAAGATCTCTCCCGCGTCGCCCGACTCCTTCCCGCGCTGGCGCGCGAGCATCGGGACGAGCCTCCCGTCGTCGCCGACCAGGACGACGACGGCCCGGTCGACCGGGAGGTGCTCGAAGAGGAGGTCGACGACGCGGCCCAGGATCTCCTGGACCTCGCGCGCGAGGATGAGCGTCTTGGCGACCTGGACGAGGATCTCGAAGATCTTGCTCCGGGCGACGGCCGAGGTGGACCGCTTCCCCGACTGGGTCAGCGCGTCCCCCTCCTCTTCCTCCGGGACGTACTCCTCGAGGTGGAAGTCGCGGTTGAAGTCGGCGATCGACCGGACGAACGTCGAGGACGAGTCTCCGACGGCCCGGACGGGCGGCTTCGGCCGCTCTGCCGGCATCTCCTCCCGGACCGTGAGAGTGAAGGTCCCGACGGTCAGGACGTCCCCCGGAACGATCGGCGAGGAGGTGACGAATCGGCCGTTGACCTTGACGCCGTTCGTCGAGTTCTGGTCGACGATGACCCAGCGCTCCGCTTCGCGCCGGATGACGGCGTGCCTGCGGGAGACGGAGAAGTCGTTGAGGACGACCTCGTTCTCGCTCGACCGCCCGAGGAAGACCTCCGGTCCGGTCAGCCGGTAACGCTGGGGTCGACCCTCGACCTCGTAGACGAGCTCGTACATGAGGAAGGCAGGGAGATTATACGGGCCGGACGCCGCTGGCCCGCTTCACGGCGCCGCGGGGGGAAAGCGCACCCGGACCGTCTTGAAGACGGCGATCGGCCGCCCGTCGAGACGCGCCGGCGTGTAGGTCCAGCGCCTGACGGCGTCCGTCGCGGCCGCCGTCATCCCCATCGGCCCCTCCTGGACGGCGAACACTCCGCCGATCGTGCCGTCGCGCTCCACGACGACCTGGAGGACGACCTCGCCGCCGATCCCGGCCTTCCGGGCCGCGGCCGGGTACTGCGGCTCGACCCGGGTCTTCAGGACCGGCGGTTCGGCGCCGAACGGAAGCGCGGCGTACGGCTCGGGGGATTCGCCCTCCGGCGGGCCGGGAGCCACCGTCCCGCCGGGGATCCCCGCGACGGCCCCGGCGTCGGGCGAGGCGGGCTCGGGAAGGACCGCCTGCGCCGGCACGGGGACCGCCGGAGTGGGGGTCGGGGGGGGGACGTAGCGAACGGCGTGCGCCGGGACGAAGGCGAGAGGAATTCCGAGGAGCCTCACGCCGAGGAAATCGTGCTCGGCGAGGACGACCTCGACCGGGTCGCCGTCTTCCAGCTCGCCCCATCGCGCCGCGCCGAAGTCGGGGGCGAGGTAGACGGGGCACGGGGAGACGATCCGGCCGGGGATGGCCGGGAACCCGGCCACGGCCTTCGTCCGCCGCTCGCGCGCCTCCTGCTCCCCCTGCGACTCGAACGTCCCCGCCTCGAGCCAGCCGGCGCGCCCCCCCTTCGCGAGGACGCGCGTGAACGGCCCGTCGACCGACTCGACCTTCACCTCGGCCCCCCGGGGGAGCATCGTCACGATCGCTCCCGTCGCCTTCGGCTCCTCGCGGAGCGGGACGCGGGAGAGGGAGACGAACCCGGACGCCCCGTCGCGCGGGGCGCTCCCGGCGGGAACCGGTGCCCGGCCGCCGCAGGCCGAAAGGGCCGCGGCGAGGAGCGCCACGGCGGCGAGCGGGGCGCCGGGGGAGGGGTCGAGCCTCAGCTGAGCCGCTCCCGCACGAGGGGCATCGTCATGCAGCGCGGTCCGCCTCGCGCCCGGGCCAGCTCGGTCGTCGAGAGCTGGATGGCGTACTTGCGGCCCCCTTTCGGGTCTATCTCCCGGCGGCCGAGGAGGAGGTCGTCGTCCCGGACGATCTCGTAGCCGTGCCGGTCGAGCTCGTCGGCCGTCCGCTCGTTGCGGTCGTAGCAGATGATGATGCCGGGGGCGACGGCGAAGACGTTCGCCCCGTCCGTCCACTGCTCGCGCTGCTCGTCGATCGGGTCGCTCCCCCCGCAGGAGATCGGCTCGAGGTCGAGGCCCCGCTTCTTCAGGGCGCTCAGGAAGTCGTTCTCGGGCGTCCAGCTGATCTCGTCCTGGGTCAGGTCGACCGAGTAGACGTCGGCCTCCTCGGCCCCGCCCGCGAGGACCATCGGCGCGTAGCAGAGGCACTCCCCTTCGGAGGCCTGCGTGAAGAGCGTGTCGAGGTGCATGAACGAGCGCTCGTGCGGGATCGCCATGACGATGATGGTGCGCACGGCCGACCCGGCCTTCTTGAGAGCCTCCGAGAGCCGCTCGATCGTCGTCTCCTCGGTCCGCTCCGAGTAGCCGATGGCGAGGAGGTCCT
>CALMDF010000114.1 GCA_937864895.1 uncultured Holophagales bacterium
ATCGGGACGTGAGCACGACCACGATCCACACGCTCGACCTCGTTCACGGCCGGGAGCGGACAACGGCCGCCTATCTCGTCGAGTCGGACGGCGAGGCCGCCCTCGTCGAAACGGGGCCCGATTCGACGTACCCGAACCTCGTCGCCGGCCTCGCCCGGCACGGCCTCGTGCCGCGTGACGTGACGAAGGTCTTCCTCACCCACATCCACCTCGACCACGCCGGCGGGGCGTGGAGGATGGCGCGGGAAGGGGCGACGGTTCACGTCCACCCGAAGGGCGCGGCGCACCTGGCCGACCCGTCGAAGCTCCTCGCCTCGGCGAAGCGGATCTATGCCGAAAAGATGGACGAGCTCTGGGGGACCCTCGAGCCGATCGCTCCCGAGCGGCTCCGGCCGATGGAGGACGGCGAGGTCGTTCGAGTGGGCGGGGCCGAGGTCCGCGTCGTCGCGACGCCCGGGCACGCGATCCACCACAACGCCTACCTCGTCGACGGCGTCGTTTTCACGGGCGACGTCGGGGGCGTCCGCGTCGCCGGTGGGCCGGTCCTCCCCCCGACGCCTCCTCCCGACATCGACCTCCCGGTCTGGCGGGCATCGCTCGCGCGGCTGCGCGAGCTGAGGCCCGTGGCGCTCTACCCGACGCACTTCGACCGGTTCGACGACGTTGCGGAGCACCTCGACGCCCTCGAGGCCGAGCTGGCCGCCTGGGCAGGCTGGGTAAAGGCCCGGATGGAAGAGGGGAAGGACGAGGCGGCGATCGTCCGCGAGTTCGAGGCCTGGCTCACCGGCCGGCTCCGCGCGTCGGGCGTCTCGGAGGAGGGGCTCGTGGAGTACGGCTACGCGCTTCCATTCGCGATGAACGTGACCGGGCTGATGCGCTACTGGAAGAACGCGGCGAGAGCCTAGGGGCGGCCCGCCCGAAACGTGCACCGCGTCCCGCCCCGCGCGAGGCGCGCCGTGGACGCGGCGAAGTCGCGCCAGACGGGATCGGCCCCTACCTTGTGACATTCGAGACAAGCGCCGACGGCGAGCGTCCGGCGGATCTCCGAAGCGTCGAGCGAGCGGAGGCCGACGCGCGTGCCGACGCCGGGGTTCTCCGCGTCGAGGCGCGTCCAGGCGTCGGAAGCCATTCGGGGGTCTTCCAGGGCCGGCGTCGCGGGCTGAAACGAGGGCTCCGCTCCGGCGAGGTCGAGCGTCCCCGTCCCGAGGCCGAGCGCCCAGGCCGAGAGGTGGCAGCGCTCGCAGGTGCGGGCCTTCTTCCCGGTCGAGTGCGGGTCGAAGGAGGAATAGAGGCGGCGGGAGGCCTTCGGGCCGCCCGCGGCGGTTGCGTCGAGGTCCATGACCATTCCCGGCATCGCCGGGGCGATCCGGCCGTCCGCCTGGACGGCGATCGCGGGCGGCCGGGCGTCGTAGCCGTCCGAGGTCTCGATCCAGCGGCCGGGCGTCTCGGCGGCCTTCGCGAAGTCCCACTGTTTCCCGGCCGCGTCGAAGGTCGTGTGGCAGGTGGAGCAGGTGGGCGCCCAGGCGGCGTGGCAGGAGCTGCACGTGAGCCGCTCGTGACCGGGAAGTACATGATTGGGGTCGATCGGCGTCTGCCGCGTCGCGAGGGCGACGCCCTGGCCCTTGCGGAGCGTGACCCAGCCCCCGCCCGAAGGGCGGAGGTTCCAGATCGGGGTGCCGCGGCGGCCGAGGCGGACGCGCTCGTCGGGCGCCCGCTTCTCGCCGCGCTGGCGGAGGAGGTCGCGCGAGATCGGGTCCTTGACCGCGCTCCAGGTCGTCTCGCCCCCGTCGCCGACGGGTCCGTGGCAGGCCTCGCAGGTGATCTCGACCTGGTCCTCCTCGTGCTCGCGCTCGTGCCCGTCGCCCATCAGGTCGGTGTGGAGGTGGCAGTCGACGCAGGAGAGGCCCGCGAGGCGGTGGACGTCGGCTTCGGCGCGGCAGGCGGGGCGGCCGTCGTGCAGCGTCGTCGCGGCGGCGCCGCAGGCTCCGGCTTGCTCCTTCTCCACCTCGTAGAGACCCTCGTAGGTGAGGGAGATCCTTCCGCTCCGGCTGTGGCAGCCGAGGCAGCGGTCGTCGGTGACGCGGGCGTCGACGGCGGGGTGGGGGCGCGGGACGGCGCCGGGGAGCTTCCGCGCGACGTGGCACGCCGAGCAGCCGCTCCCGTTTCCGTGGATCGCGTCGTCGCGGTTCTCGCGAAGGGTGTGGAGATGGCAGCCGGCGCAGAGCTTCGAAAGGTGCCGCTCGGCGGGGGAGGGGTCGGCCTTCGCGAGGGTCTCGGCCATCGTCGCCGTCCCGCGCGGCTCGGGGATCTCGCCGAAGGCCCACCGGTTCACGGAGACGATGCCGCTCGCGCGGGCCATGAGCGACGAGGCAACCCGTTGCGCCTCGCGGACGTGGCAGCCGGAGCGCCCGCAGGTGAGCGAGACCGTGCGCAGGGCACCCGGCTCGGGCTCCATGCCGGCGTGCGCGCGGGCCTTGTCGAACGCGAGGGCGTTCCCGAGGTGGCACGACGAGCAGCCGACGGCGGCGCGGGCGTGCGCCCCTCCGGGGTCTTCCTCGGGCCTCACGTGGCAGGTGACGCAGCGCTCCACCTTCCCGCCCGCCCTGTCGGGACCGCGGCCGAGCGCGGCAGAACGCTGCCGCTCGCGCCCGAGGGCGCCGAGGAGGCCGGCGAGGGCGAGGAGAAAGGCGACGACGAGGGTGCGCGCGCGGAACATCAGCGGGCCGCTTCGATTATCCTCGCCGGCCGGGGAGGCGAGGGCCTCCGGGGAGTGATCATGACCAGCGAAGAGAAGAAAGACGCCGTGGGGCCCCGGGTCGTCCTCCGGCTGCGCATGTCGAGCCACGACGCGCACTACGGCGGGAACCTCGTCGACGGGGCCCGGATGCTCGGGCTCTTCGGCGACGTGGCGACCGAGCTCCTTATCCGCCTCGACGGCGACGAAGGGCTCTTCCGCGCCTACGAATCCGTCGAGTTCCTCGCGCCGGTCTACGCGGGCGACTACATCGAGGCCGAGGGCGTGATCACCGGCACCGGGAACACGAGCCGGCGGATGGAGTTCGAGGCCCGCAAGGTGATCCGCTCGGCGCCCGAGGTGAACGACTCCGCCGCCGAGCTCCTCGACCCGCCCGTCGTCGTCTGCCGCGCGAAGGGGACCTGCGTCACCCCGAAGGACAAGCAGCGCCGGCCCTAGCGGAGGGGGTCAGGTCTACCGTCTACGCTCTGCGCGCCCGGCCTCGGCCATAGAATAGAAAATCAAGACCTGACCCCAAGCTTGTCGATCAGGAAGGTGGCGACGTGCTCGGCGTAGGTGCCGGGGCCGAAGCCGGCGTCGTAGCCGAGCTCGACGGCGAGCTTGTTGCCGATGCGGGTGCCGCCCGCGCAGACGACGAACCGCTCGCGAAGGCCCCTGGCCTCGAGGAGCTCGATGAGCTGGGTCAGGTTGCCGACGTGGACGTCCTTCTGGGTGACGATCTGGCTGACGAGGATCGCGTCGGCGTTCACCCTGACGGCGAAATCGATCAGCTTCTCGTTCGGCACCTGGGCACCGAGGTTGTAGGCCTCCACCTCGGCGTAGCGCTCGAGGCCGTAGTGGTGGTTGTAGCCCTTCATGTTCATGATCGCGTCGATGCCGACGGTGTGCGCGTCGAAGCCGGTGCAGGCGCCGACGACGACGAGCTTGCGCCCCAGCCTCTCGCGGATCGCCGCGCAGGCCTCGTCCATCGAGTAGACCTTCGCGCCCGTCGCCTCCTCGACCTGGACCGCGTCGTAGTCGACGGCGGCCTCGGTCTTCCCGTAGGCGACGTAGAAGCTGAACCCCTCGGAGAGCGGCGCGGAGTGGACGACCTCGACGTGCCGGAAGCCGAGCTTGCCGACGAAGAGCCGCGCCGCCTCGCGGCCGCGGGGGCCGAAGGGGACGGGAAGGGTGAAGGAGAGCTGGACCGCGCCGTCGTCCAGAGTGTCACCGTAGGGCCTGACGATCGTCGCCATCTCAGCCTCCGAGCCCCAGCTCGCGGTGGAGGTGGTCCTCGATCGGGTTCCAGTAGCCGTCGGACTTCTTCCGCAGGCCCTCGAGACCCTTGCCGCCGTCGCGGGGGCGCTTCACGTCGGCGAAGAGCCCCTCGGCGATGGCGTCCATGAGCCCCGCGGCCTCGATCCGTTCGAGGAAGGCGAGCGCCTCGTCGAGGACCTGGTTCGCCCGGCGGACGACGAGGCCGTCCTCGCGGAACGTCACCTCGTCGCCGAGGTCGGCCATGCTGCTCATGACGTATTTGGCGTTCTCCAGGGCGAGGTAGCGGTCCTGCATGAACGGGGTGTGGATCGCCTCGGTCAGCATCCCGAGGAGATGGATCCCCTGACCGGTCATCCGGGAGGCGAAGTTGAAGAGGGCGTTCTGGACGACGCCGCGGAAGACGTCGCCCGTCATGAACTTCGTCGGCGGCATGTACTTCAGGGGTGCCTCGGGGAAGATCTCGCGCGCCATGAGCGCCTGCGAGAGCTCGAGGAGGAAGCCGTTCCTGATCGTCGGGTCCATCTCGAAGGCGTGCCCGAGGCCCATCTGCCACGGCTCGAGGCCGGCGGCGTAAGCGAAGCGCTCGTTCAGGAACTGGCTCGCGAGGACGGTGTACGCCTTCTCGACCGCGTCGGACGTCGTCAGGTAGTTGTCCTCGCCGGTGTTGATGACGACGCCCGCCCAGGCGTTCACCATCCGGCTGAACTTCTGGTCGACGAACGTCCGGTACATGTTGATGTCGCGGAAGAGGATCCCGTACATCGAGTCGTTCAGCATCATGTCGAGGCGCTCGAGCGCCCCCATGACGGCGATCTCGGGCATGCAGAGGCCGGAGGCGTAGTTCGTGAGGTGGACGTAGCGCCCCTGCCGCTCGATCTCCTCGTCGAGCGCGGCCCTCATGATCCGGAAGTTCTCCTGCGTGGCGTAGGTGCCGCCGAAGCCCTCGGTCGTGGCGCCGTACGGGACGTAGTCGAGGAGCGACTGCGCGGTCGTCCGGATGACGGCGACGACGTCCGCCCCCTGCGACGCGGCGGCGCGGGCCTGCTTCACGTCCTCGTGGATGTTCCCGGTCGCGACGATGACGTAGAGGAGCGGGGAGTGGTTCTTCCCCTCGTACCGCGCGAGGAGCTCCTCGCGGCGGGCGCGGTTCCCCTTCACGCGCCGCGTCCCGGCGGCGACGAGCTCCTTCGCCTTCTCCTCGAGCGCGTCGGGCGGCGCGAGCGGCAGGCCGTCGAGGCGGAGCCCCTCCGCGACGCGCCGGCTCAGACCGGCCACGTCCTCGCCCGTCCTCACGAGCG
>CALMDF010000115.1 GCA_937864895.1 uncultured Holophagales bacterium
CTACCGGCTCCTCTTCCGTGAGACTCCCCTCGACGGAGGGATGCTCGTCGGCGGCCCGGAGGGCCTGCGGATTTCACTCGATTCATACTCGTTCCGCCGCCTCGAAGGGGCGGCTCTCGACTACGACCTCGAAAAGGAGACCGAGGGCTTCTGGCTCGACCACCCGGACGCGGCGTTCGCCGCGTTCTGCTGAAAGGGCCCGGCCCCGACCGCAAGCATGTCCAAGGACAAGATTTCCCGGAAGGACCTGAAGGAAAACGAGCTCGAGCACGTCCTCGTCGAAGCGCGCGACTACGTCGTCAGCCACGAGGCGGGGGCGAAGAGATGGACGGCGCTCGCGGTCGGCGCGGCCGTCCTCGTCGGCCTGGTCTGGGGCGGCCTCGCGCTCAGGGGCCGGCGGCTCGACTCGCGGCTCTCGGCGGCCCTCGCGGTCTTCGAGGCCCCTCTCGCGACGGCCGGCGCCGGGACACCTCCCGGCGTGACCGTCTACAAGGACGCGGCCGAGAGGCTCGAAGCGGCCAAGAAGCAGCTTCGCGAGCTGGCCGGGGACGCCCCCGGCTCGAGGCCCGGCCAGGCGGCCCGGACGATGCTCCTGGCGCTCGAGGGCGGACCGACGCCGCCCGCGAAGCTCCTGGACGGCGCACGCGACCTCGCGAAGCGGAACCCCGGGTCGATCGCCTCGGGCGTCGCGGCCCTCTCCTACCTCGAGGCCGAGTCCGCGGCCGGACGGGTGAAGGAAGCGATCTCCTCCGCCAGGGCCTATCTCGAGGCGGCCCAGCCACCCCTTCCCAAGGACGTTCTCCTCTTCACGCTCGCGCGCCTCTACGAGAAGGACGGCCAGCTGGCCGACGCGAAATCGAGCTACCAGCGCCTCGTCGCCGACTTCCCCGATTCGCCGATGCGTTTCGAGGCCCAGCAGAAGGTCCAGGGACTCTGAGGCTCCAGGCGTGAGAGCCAGGGCCCTCGTCGTCGTCCTCGACGGCGTCGGGGTCGGTGCGCTTCCCGACGCCGGCCGGTACGGGGACGACGGGGCGAACACGCTCCGGAACGTCCTCCTCGCCGGCCGGCCGAGGCTTCCGCACCTCTCGTCGCTGGGGCTCCTGCACTCGCTCTACGGCGACGGCACGAACGGCCTCCCGGTCCCGTCGGGCGCCTTCGGCCGCATGGCGGCTTCCGCTCCCGGGAAGGACACGACGTCCGGGCACTGGGAGCTGATGGGACTTCCCGTCGCCGAGCCGTTTCCCGCGTATCCCGACGGGTTCCCGGCCGACGTCCTCGACGCCTTCGAGGGCGCGATCGGCCGGCGGACTCTCGGCAACCGGTCGGCCTCGGGCACGGTCGTCGTCGACGAACTGGGGCCCGAACACGTGAGGACGGGGAAGCCCATCGTCTACACCTCGTCCGACTCGGTCTTCCAGCTCGCGGCCCACGAGGAGATCGTTCCCATCGAGACTCTCTACGGCTGGTGCGAGACGGCGCGGCGCGTCCTCGACGGGCCCCACCGCGTGGGCCGAGTCATCGCGAGGCCCTTCGTCGGTGTGCCGGGAAGCTTCCGGCGAACCGGACGCCGGCGCGACTTCGCCGTTCCGCCTCCCGGGGAGACGCTCCTCGACCGCCTGATGGGAGAGGGGAAGAGGGTCCTCGCGATCGGAAAGGTCGCCGAGATCTTCGCCGGGCGGGGCGTGACGGAGTCGATCCCGACCGACTCGAACCGGGAGGGGATCGAGGCGGCGGTGGAGGCTATGCGCGACGACGGGGGAGACCTCGTCTACGTGAACCTCCGCGACTTCGACTCGCGGTTCGGCCACCGGAACGACGTCAAGGGCTTCGCCCGTGCGCTCGAGGAGCTGGACGGGCTCCTCCCGGCTCTCCTCGGGACCCTCCGCCTCGCCGACCTCCTGCTCATGACGGCAGACCACGGGTGCGACCCGACCGACATCTCGACGGAGCACACGCGCGAGTACTCGCCGATCGTCGTGGCAGGGACCGGAGTCGCGCCCGGGATCGACCTCGGGACCCGGGATTCTCTCGCCGACGTCTCGGCGACCGTCGCCGCGCACCTCGGCGTGGCCCGGCTCGCCGGCCGCGGCCTCCTCGACGAACCGGCACTCTGATCCCCGGCGGGGACGTCACGTTCAGGGGCCGCGCGGCCCCTTCTCGGGTATCCTTACCGGATCGCGTCCCTCCACCCCCTCCAGGCGCTCGCCGTCGTCCTCGCCGCCCGGGACCGGACCGGGAAGACGGGGATCACCCGATGCTCCGGGGGATGGCCGGCGCGCGCCGCAACGTCGCACGAACGCTGAAATCGCCTTCAGGAGGCCTGCTTGGACCGTTTCACCGGTTTCATCGGACTCGCCGTCATCCTCTTCGCCTGCTTTGCCCTCTCGCGGAACAGGAAGGCCATCCGCTGGTCGACCATCGTCTGGGGCGTGATCCTGCAGTTCGCCCTCGGCTGGCTCGTCATCTCCTGGCAGACCGGCGCGAACGCGCTGAAGAGGTTCTCGGACGGCATCACCGGCGCCATCGCCTTCTCCGACAAGGGGGCCGAGTTCGTCTTCGGCTGGCTTTCTAACCCGGCGATCGGCGGCGAGATCGGGGCGAAGACGGGAATCGACTTCTCGCCCTTCATCTTCGCGTTCAAGGTGATGCCGATCGTCATCTTCATCGCCTCGTTCTTCACGATCCTCTACTACCTCGGCGTGATGCAGCGGATCGTCCAGGTCTTCGCCGTCGTCATGACGAAGCTCCTCCGGATCTCCGGCGCCGAGTCGCTCGCCGTCTCGGCGAACATCTTCATCGGGCAGACGGAGGCGCCGATCATCGTCGCTCCGTACATCCCGAAGATGACGAACTCCGAGCTCCTGACGATGATGACGGGCGGGATGGCCCACATCTCGGGGGCGGTCCTCCTCGCCTACGCGGCGATGGGCATTCCGGCGAGCTACCTCATCACGGCCTCGGTTATGGCCGCGCCGGCCACGATCGTCATCGCCAAGCTGCTCCGTCCCGAGGTCGACACGCCGGAGACTTCCGGGGCCGTCCACGTGAAGATTCAGCACGAGCACGCGAACGTCATCGAGGCCGCCGCGGGCGGCGCCTCGCAGGGCGTCTCGCTCGCGATCAACATCGTCGGGATGCTCATCGCTTTCATCGCCCTCGTCTCCCTCTTCAACGGCCTCCTCGGCTGGGTGGGGACGTACCTCGGGTTCCCCGCGCCGGGACCCGGGATCGACCCGGCGGCGACGCTCTCGGTGCAGTGGCTCTTCTCGAAGGCCCTCTGGCCGCTCGCCTGGGTCATGGGCGTGCCGAGCGTCGACTGCTCGAAGGTGGCCCGCCTCATCGGCTTCAAGACGGTCATCAACGAGTTCGTCGCCTACGCCGAGATGACGAAGATCCCGTTGTCGGAGTGGACGGAGAAGGGGCGGCTCATCGCCTCGTTCGCGCTCTGCGGCTTCGCGAACTTCTCGTCGATCGGCATCCAGATCGGCGGCATCGGCGGGCTCGCGCCGTCCCGCAAGAGCGACATCGCGCGCCTCGGTCTCTGGGCGCTCCTCGGAGGCTCGCTCGCGACGTTCATGAGCGCCACGATCGCCGGCATCCTCCTCGGATAGGGCGCTAAGGAGAGAGAGATGGACGCTCGCTTCGCCGAGACCGTCGAGTTCCTCAGAGAGCGCATTCCCGTCCCGCCCGTGGTCGGCGTCATCCTCGGGTCCGGCCTCGGCGATTTCGCCGCCGCCGTCGAGGACCGGCTCGAGATCCCGTACGCCCGGATTCCGGGGTTCCCGGCGTCCGCGGTCGTCGGCCACGCCGGTACGCTCGTCGCGGGGAGCCTCGCGGGGGTCCCGATCGTCGTCCTCTCCGGGCGGATCCACTTCTACGAGGGGCACCCCATGTCCGCGGTGGTGACCCCTGCCCGGGTCCTCGGTCTCCTCGGGTGCCGCGACGTCGTCGTGACGAACGCGGCGGGGGGCATCGACAAGGCGTTCTCGGCCGGGGACCTGATGCTCATCTCCGACCACATCAACCTGTTCGGCACGAACCCCCTCGTCGGCCCGAACGACGACTCGTTCGGGGCCCGGTTCCCCGACATGTCCGACGCCTACCGTTCCGACCTCCGCAGGCTCGCGAAGGCGGTCGCCCGGAGGGTCCGCGTCCCGCTCAGGGAAGGGGTCTACGTCGGCGTCACCGTCCCGTCCTACGAGACGCCGGCCGAGATCCGGGCCTTCCGGACGCTCGGGGCGCATGCCGTCGGGATGTCGACCGTGCCCGAGGTGATCGCGCTCAGCCACATGGGCGTCGGGGTCCTCGGAATCTCCTGCATCACGAACATGGCCGCGGGCGTCCTGAAGAAGCCCCTGCGCCACGACGAGGTCCTCGAGACGACCCGCCGCGTGAAGGACCGCTTCGTGAGGCTCCTGACGGCGCTCGTCGCCGCGATCGGGGAGGGCCGCTCGCCCGACCGCCTCGTCGTCGTCCCGTCGCGCAAGTCGCCGAGGGCGGCCGTGAAGACGAAGGGTGGCAGGCCCGCCAAGGCCCCGGCCCGGCGGAAGAGGTGACGCCGTGGGCGTGAAGGGCCTGACCCCCGGAGAGCGCGACAGCCTGATCGCGGCCGCGACGGCCGCCCGCGAGAAGGCGGCCGCGCCCTACTCGCACTTCCACGTCGGGGCGGCCCTCCTCTCCGAGGACGGCCGTGTGTTCGGAGGCTGCAACGTCGAGTCGGCGAGCTTCGGGCTGACGAACTGCGCGGAGCGGACGGCCGTCTTCAAGGCGGTCTCCGAGGGCGTGCGCCGGTTCCGCGCCGTCGCCGTCGTGACGGCGGCCGACGAGCCGACCTCCCCCTGCGGCGCCTGCCGGCAGGTCCTCTGGGACCAGTGCCGGGACATCGTCGTGGTGATGGCGACGACGGGCGGGGCCGTCGAGGAGACGACCCTGGCGACGCTCCTGCCCCGGGCCTTCGAGCTGGGAGAGCGAGAGTGAGACGCGCGGCCGGGCTCCTCGCGGCGCTCCTTCTCGTGCCGGCGCCCGCGGCAGGGGCGGCGCCGAAGAAGGCTCCGTGCGACCTCGTCGTCGTCGCGGGGTCGGCCCTTCCGATGGACGCGGCGTTCTCCGTGCGGGGCGCGACGGCCGTCGCCGTGAAGGCCGGCGAGATCCTCGCGGTGGGCGACCCGGCCGCGATCGACGCGGCCTACCTGCCGAAGGAGCGGATCGTCCGGCCCGACGGCGTCCTCCTTCCGGGCTTCGTCAACACGCACACCCACGCCGCGATGAACCTCCTGCGCGGCCTTTCGAACGACCAGCCGCTCATGG
>CALMDF010000116.1 GCA_937864895.1 uncultured Holophagales bacterium
TGGCCTCGCTGGGGATCACCACGAGCGACATCCAGCAGGCCGTGGCGAGCCAGAACCAGCTCTTCGGCGCGGGCCAGATCGGCCAGGAGCCGACGGCGGGCCCCGTGCAGCTCACCTTCCCCGTCGTCACCCAGCGCCCCTTCAAGGACCCCGCCCAGTACGACAACATCATCCTGCGCGCCAGCCAGGACGGAAGCGCCATCGTGCGCCTGAAGGACGTGGCCCGGTCGGAGGTGGGTCTGAGGCAGTACATCGTCGACAGCAAGCTCAACGGCGCCCCCGCGACGTTCATCGCCGTCTACCAGCAACCGGGCTCCAACGGCCTGCAGGTGTCGGAGGCGGTCCGCAAGGCCATGGAGGAGATGAAATCGCGCTTTCCCGATGGGATCGACTACACGATCTCGCTGGACACGAACGACTTCGTGCGCATCTCCATCGACGAGGTGAAGAAGACGCTCTTCGAGGCGGTGCTGCTGGTCGTGCTCGTGGTCTACCTCTTCCTGCAGAACTTTCGGGCCACCGTCATCTGCACCGTGGCCATTTTCGTCGCCCTCGTCGGGACCTTCGCAGGCATGATTGCCCTGGGCTTCTCCATCAACCTCCTGACCCTTTTCGGCCTGATATTGGCCATCGGCATCGTCGTCGACGACGCCATCGTGGTCGTGGAGAACGTCGAGCGCAACATGTCGCAGTTTCACCTCTCGCCGAAGGAGGCCACCATCCGCGCGATGGGGGAGGTGACGAGCCCCGTCATCGCGACGGTGCTCGTCATGTCCTCCGTGTTCGTTTCGGCCGCCTTCCTGCCGGGCACGACGGGACAGCTCTACAAGCAGTTCGCCATCACCATCGCCATCTCCGTGGCCATCTCGGGCTTTGTGGCTCTCACCCTCACGCCGGCCATGTGCGGTGTGCTGCTCAAGCACACGACGCCGCCCGAGCGCGGCTTCTTCGCCAGGTTCAACCGCTGGTTCGCGAGCTTCACCGAGGCCTTCGGCCGCGCGGTGCTGCTCGTGATCCGGCGGATGACCGTCGCCTTCGTGCTCCTGGCCGTGATGATCTACGCCATCGTGCACTTCTTCATGGTGCTGCCCACGAGCTTCGTCCCCAACGAGGACCAGGGGTACGTGATGAGTGCCATCATCATGCCCGACGCGGCAAGCCTCAACCGGACGGCCGATGTCTCGCACCGGGTGGACGCCATCTTCGCGAAGATGCCGGCCGTGGAGAACCGGACGGAGATCACGGGCTACAGCCTCCTGGACGGCGGTTTCAAGACCAACGCAGGGACGTTCTTCACGACCCTGAAGCCCTTCGAGGAGCGCTACGGTTCGATGAAGACCGCGAAAGAGGAGAATGCGCGGGCCGTGCTCACGCAGCTCCACCGGGAGAGCCAGGCCATCGAGCAGGGGCTGGTCATCCCCATCGCACCGCCGGCCATCCCGGGCATCGGGACGACGGGAGGCTTCGAGTTCTGGATCCAGGACACCGCCGGGGGCGAGCCGGCCGCACTCGACTCGGTCACACGGCAGTTCCTCGCGAAGGCGCGCACCCGGCACGAACTGAGCGGGCTGAGCTGCACTTTCCGCGCCTCGAGCCAGCAGCTGCGGGCCAACGTCGATAGGGACAAGGCCACATTGCTCGCTGTCCCGGTGGCGGATGTCTACAGCGCCATCCAGGCCCAGTTCGGCTCCGTGACCGTCAGCCAGTTCAACGACTACAGCCGTGTCTGGTGGGTCGTCCTGCAATCCGACCCGAGGTACCGCCAGAGGCCCGACGATCTCACCCGGCTCTACACGAGAACCAGCCAGGGCAAGATGGTGCCCCTCTCGGCCCTCGTCAACACCGAGTGGGTGACGGGCCCCGACCTGCTGCCGCACTTCAACGGTTTCCCCGCCGCCAAGGTCAACGGCAACGCGGCCTCGGGCTACAGTTCCGGGCAGGCCATCGCGGTCATGGAAGAGGTGGCAAAAGAAGTCCTGCCGCCCGGGTACACCTTCGCCTGGTCGGGGCTTGCCTTCGAGGAGAAGCAGGCGGGCGGCACGTCGGCCATTGCCTTTGCGTTCGGCCTGCTCTTCGTGTTCCTCATTCTGGCCGCCCAGTACGAGTCGTGGACGCTTCCGGGGGCGGTCATGACGGCCGTGCCCTTCGGAATCTTCGGCGCCCTGCTGTTCAACGTCATCCGCGGTCTCGAGAACGACGTCTACTTCCAGATCGGCCTCCTGGTCCTCATCGGTCTGGGGGCGAAGAACGCGCTGCTGCGCGTCACTTTCGCCGTGGAGCTCCGCAAGCAGGGCAAGTCGATCATGGAGGCCACCGTGCTGGCCGGCGAGATGCGGCTTCGCCCCATCATCATGACCTCGCTGGCCTTCATCTTCGGCGTCCTGCCGCTGGCCGTGGCCATGGGCGCCGGGGCCAACTGCAGGCACTCGATCGGCACCGGCATCATCGGCGGCATGCTCGGCGAGACGACGCTGGCCATGCTCTACGTGCCCCTGTTCTTCTACCTCTTCGACCAGCTCACGGAAAAGCTCGCGGAGAGGAAGAAGGCGAAGGCGGAAGCGAAAGCTGGCGGAGGGGACGAAAGCCCTCCCGAAGGCGGGCACGCCTCCGAAGCAGGGGAGGGCAGCTGACATGAAGCGAATCATCCGGATCCTGCTGGTCATTCATCTCCTGGGATTCCTCGCCGGATGCGCCGTGGGGCCCGACTACAGGCGTCCCGACCTGACGATCCCGGCATCGTACCGGTATGACGTCAGGGACGCGAGCGATGCGGCCAACACCGAGTGGTGGCGACAGTTCGAGGACCCGGTTCTCGATGCCCTGATCGACGAGGCCCTGGCCAACAACAAGAACGTCAAGATCGCGGCCGCCAAGATGGAACAGGCGGCGGGCATTCTCATCCAGACCCGCTCCCCCATCTTTCCACAGCTCAACTACAGCGGTGCGGCCGAGCGCCAGCGCCTGACCGAGTATGGCGCGACCCCCCTGTCCTCCGCCGTCCCGAACCCGCAGACGGCCTACCAGGTGCTGGGGTCGGCAAGCTGGGAGATCGATCTCTGGGGCCGAATCCGGCGGCTGACCGAATCGGCGCAGGCGAGCCTCCTGGCTACCGAGTATGCAAGGCGGGGCGTGGTCCTCTCGCTTGTCGCATCCGTCGCAAGCTCATACATTCAGCTGCGCGGGCTGGACGAGCAGCTCCTGCTCTCGCAGAAGACGCTTGCGGCTTACGCGGAGACGGTGCGGATCTTCGAGCTGCAGCACAAGTACGGCGTCGTCTCCCGGATGAACGTGGAGCAGGCCCGCTCCCAGTACGAGACGGCCGCGTCGGCCATTCCCGGGATCGAGTCCCAGATCGCGCAGACCGAGAACGCCCTGTCGCTTCTCCTCGGGCGCAACCCCGGCCCCGTCGAGCGGGGCAAATCGATCCTGGAGCTCACGATGCCGGACGTCCCGTCGGGGGTTCCCTCGCAGGTGCTGGAGCGCCGTCCCGACATCCTGCAGGCCGAGCAGCAGCTCGTGGCGGCCAACGCCCAGATCGGCGCGGCCAGGGCGCTGTACTTTCCGACGATCTCGCTGACCGGCGGTTACGGCCAGGCGAGCGCCGACCTGTCCAACCTCTTCAAGGGGCCCGCCAGGGTGTGGAGCTACGGAGGGTCCATCACGGGGCCCCTTTTCGCCGGCGGTGCAATCTACGGTCAGAACGTCCAGGCCGAAGGCGGTCAGAAGGAGGCCCTGCTCAGCTACCAGGCGGCCGTCCAGAGCGCCTTCGGCGACGTGGAGAACGCGCTGGTGGCCAACCAGAAGTACCACGTGCAGCTGCAGGCGCAGGAGCGCCTCGTCCGAGCCAACCAGGAGTACTCGAAGCTCGCCCGGCTGCAGTACAAGGGCGGCTACGTTCCCTATTCCACCGTGCTCCAGGCCGAGCAGCAGCTCTTCCCCTCCGAGCTGAGCCTGGCGCAGACGAGGGCGGCCGCGTTCTCGTCGCTGG
>CALMDF010000117.1 GCA_937864895.1 uncultured Holophagales bacterium
GCAGGAGACGGGCCTGCCGCTCCCGCTCGGCGGCAACGCGGTGCGCCGCGACCTGGGCGAGGAGACGATCGGGAAGATCTCCCGCGCCCTCGGCCGCTCCATCGAGTACTCCCTCGCGCACCGCGAGGAGGCCCTCACGGACGCGATGCGCTTTGCCAGGGGCCTGCCGCGCGAGAAGGCCGACCGTTTCGTCGGGATGTACGTGAACGAGTGGACGCGCGCCTACGGCGAGAAGGGGCGCGAGGCCGTGCGCCTCCTCCTCGACCGGGCCTTCGAGTGCGGCGCGATCCCCACCCGCGTCGTCCCGGAGTGGGTCGGGCCGGAATGAGCCTCGAGAGATTCACGAGGGGCTCGGCGCTGCGCACCGCTCTCCTCCTCCTCCTCGGGGCGTTCACCGGGGCGCTCGCCTTCTTCGCCGCGACCGCGGGCGTCGTCCTTCGCGAGTCGACCTCCCGCCACGCCGGCGGGGCCGTGAACGGGGCGCTCCTCGACGCCCTGGACGTCACGTCCTACGCCGTCCTCGCCGCCGCCTTCCTCCTCGTCCTCCTCCTCGACCGCGTCGAGCCGCTCACGAAGCTCCAGAAGGGGCTCGCCCTGAGGCTCCTCGCCGTCGCCGCGGCCGCGGCCTTCGCGTCGCACGAGGTGATCACGCCCCAGATGATGTCGCTGAGGGACCGGATCGGCATCATCGACCTCCTCCCGGCGGGCGACCCGGCCCGGCTCGAGTGGGGACGCCTCCACGCCTTCTCGGCGGCCGTCCTCCTCCTCCGGATCTTCGCGGCGGCCTCGCTCTACGTGCTCCTCTCGCGCAGGCCGCGGAGGACGCTCGGTCTCGGCGGAACGGCGGCCGGCGAAGGAGCGCCCCTCGGCTGAGGAGGGGGACGGAAACGGCGCGGGCCGTCCCCGGGGACGCCCCCGGCTTCAGGCGGCCTTCACCCGCCCCTTCCGCCGGAGCTCGTCGAGCCGCTTCTTCGCGGAGGCGTCGTCGGGATCGAGCTCGACGGCGCGGGCGAACGCGGCCACGGCTCCCTTCGAATCGCCCGTCGCGGCGAGCGCTTCGCCGAGAGCGGCCTGCGCCTTCGGGTCGCCCCCCTGGGAGACCTCGACGGCGCGCTGCGCGCGGGCGAGCGCGCCCGGGGCGTCCTTCAGGCGGAGGAGGAGGGCCGAGGCGCGGACGAGGAGGGCCGTGTCAGAGACGGACTGCTCCATCGCGACGCCGACCGTCTTCTTCGCCTCGGCGCCCTGGCCGGAGAGGAGGAGCGACTCGGCGAGGTCGAGGAGGCGCGAGACGCGGACCCAGCCGGGGGCGTTGACCTTCTCGCCGGTGGCGACGGCCTGCCGCGCGGCGGCGAGGGCCGCGTCGGGCTTCTTCGCGGCGCGCTCGGCCCCGGAGAGGGCCGCGTAGAGATCGCCCGCGATCGGCGACCCCGCGGGGAGCTTCCCGAGCCCGGCGTTCGCCGAGGCTCGCGCCGAGGCGGCGTCGCCCCGGCGGACGTACTCGCGCGCCGCGACGAGGTGGAGGATCGCGACCCGCGGGTCGTCGCCGAAGCGGGACGCGACCGTCTCGATCACGTCGAGCGCTTCCGGCGAGAGCTTCTCGGCGGCGTCCTCGAGGCTGATCCGGTAGAGGAACGCATCGCGGGCGCCGGGCTCGGCGAGCTCGGGGTCCTCCTCGACGGCGCGGCGCGCGATCGGGAGGAGGCGCGCGAGATCGTTCTTCTGCGCGAGCTGGGCCGCGATGCTCCCGGCGAGTTCGGGGTCCCAGGTCTTCCCGAGCCTCGCGATCGCCTCGCCGAGCGGCGTCCGGCCCTCGAGGATCGACTGCGCCGCGCGGATGAAGTCCGCGGGTCCGAAGACGCCGGAGATCCGGTCCAGCTCGTTCCCCGAGGGGTCGATGAAGAGGATCGTCGGGAAGGCTCGAACCGCGTACCGCTGGGCGACGCGCCGCCCTTCCCCCTTCTCGGCGTCGAGCTTCACGGCGATGACGTTCTTCTTCGCCCACGTGCCGACGGACTCGTCGGCGAAGGTCATCCGGTCGAGCTGCTTGCAGGGCCCGCACCAGACGGCGTAGGCGTCCACCATGAGGGGCTTCTTTTCCGCGCGCGCGCGGCGGAGCGCCTCGGCGAACGGCCGGCCCTCCGAGAAGAGAACGCCCTGAGCCGCCGCTTCCCGGGAGGGGGCGGCCGCGAGGGCGAGGGCGAGGGCCGCGAGGGGGGCGAAACGGCGCATGGAGCGGGATGTAAGCACGTCGCGTTCCCGGGGGTCAAACCGGGCCGCCCGCGCGGAGAGGAACGGCCCCCGCCGTTTCAGAACGCCGGGCGCAGCGGGTGGGGCGGGACGGGCTCGGGCTCGCCGGGATAGCCGACGCTCTCGAGGAAGAGGCCCGACGGCGGCACCGTGAGGCGCGCCGGCTCCGGGGTGCGCTCGACGAGGAGCCGCGCGAACTGGGCCTCGCTCATCCGGCCCGCGCCCACCTCGAGCAGCATGCCGACGACGCGCCGCACCATCTTCCAGAGGAAGTGGGAGGCGGAGATCCTGACGAGGACGAGCCCGTCGGCCTCGACGGGCGCCGTCACGGAGGCGTGGTCCACGACGACGATCGTCGACTCGTGCCCCTCGGGGTTCTCGCAGAAGCTCCTGAAGTCGTGCCGCCCCGCGAGGAGGCGCGCGGCGTGTCCCATCGCCGCGACGTCGAGGGAGTCCTTCGTCCAGTAGACGAAGGGCTTGCCGAAGCCGGTCCGCCGTCGCGCGATCCGGTAACGGTAGACGCGCCTCACGGCGTCGTGACGGGCGTGGAACGAGGGCGAGGCCGCGACGAGGGAGAGGACGTTGATGTCGGCCGGGAGCAGGTCGTTCCAGCGCCTCATCGCGTCGGCCGGTTCGCCGACCCTCGCGCGGGGCGAGAGGTGGATCGAGGCGACCTGGCCGAGGGCGTGGACGCCGGCGTCCGTGCGCCCGGCGCCGTGGACGCGCACGCCCGGTCCCCACAGCTCGTGGGCGGCGGCGAGGAGCGTCCCCTGCACCGT
Organism: uncultured Holophagales bacterium; assembly: GCA_937864895.1. Classification (GTDB taxonomy): domain Bacteria; phylum Acidobacteriota; class Thermoanaerobaculia; order UBA5066; family UBA5066; genus UBA5066. Next base: position 3,027 of record CALMDF010000117.1, read on the forward strand.
CCGCGCGTTGATCTGCGCCTGCCACCCCCGGTAGCGCCCCCCGTCGTACTCGATCGTGGCGCGGAGGACGGGGCCGGAGGGGGCGGAGGTTTTCGAGGGCGTGCGGTTGGGGATCACCCCTCCATTGTCGCAGGGCGCGTCCCGGCCGCTCTATGATCCTCGCGAGCCTCATGAGCGGAAGACGGACGATCCACCTCTCCGCCGAGGCGGACTTCCCTTCGGTCCGCCTCCTCGCGGCCGCCTGCCACGGCGTCCTCGCGGAGTGGGGGCTCTCCGCCGAGCGCCGGTCTCTCCTGGAGCTCGCGGTCGTCGAGGCCGCCACGAACGTCGTGCGGCACGCCTACCGCGGGCGCGGAGGGCGAGTCGAGGTGGAGCTGACGCGGGAAGGGAACGCGATCGCCCTCTCCGTCGTCGACTCGGGCATCCCCTTCGACCCGACCGGCGTCCCGCCCCCGAGGGAACCCGACCCGGCGGATCCTTCGACGTGGCCCGAGGGAGGGATGGGCCTCCCGATCATCCGCGCGGCCTGCGACGAGCTGCGCTACGGGACGGAGGAAGGGCGAAACAGGCTCACGCTTCTCCTCGTCGCGGACGAGATCGAGGCCCCGTGACCGGGGTCGACCGTCCCTTCACCCTCGCCGCCGTCCCCGCCGTCGAGCGTCGCTGCCGCGAGACGCTCGACGCGATCCTCTCCCGCCTCGGGGAGGCGGCCGGCGAGGCGCTCGCGGGCGTGGCGCTCGGCGGCGCCCTCGGGCGCGGCGAGGCCCCGACGTCGGTCGACGCGCAGGGTGCCTTCGTCACGGGCGCGCCCTTCGAGCTCCTCGTCGTCCTCCACGCGACCCCCGGTCGCGCCTCCGCCCTCGCCCCGCGCCTCGGGCGCGAGCTCGCGGTGACGGCCCGCCCGCGCCGGGCGGCCGTCCTCCTCCGGGCCTGCGCGGAGTCGGCTCTCTCGCGCCTTCCGC
>CALMDF010000118.1 GCA_937864895.1 uncultured Holophagales bacterium
GACCTCGACGGACCACCGCTCGTCGGTCAGGACTCTGTTCGTACTCATGTCGAACCTCCCGGTCGCCGCGCCCGCGCTCACGCGCCGAGCAGGTCGACGACCTTCCGGACGCCGGGCACACCGCGAGCCGTCTCGACGGCGAGCCTCGATGCGTCACCGATTTCCGAGGCCGCGGACGAGAGGGCGGGCACCGCGCCGCGGACCAGCGTGGCGGGCCTGCCGAAAGCCGCGGCCCGCGAAGGGCCGGCGAGCATCACGGCAGCGGTCAGGAACAGGGCAGGGATCGTGCGTCTCATGGAGGACCTCCTTTCCGATCCGCTCCTCCCCGCACGGGCCCGTGGTCTCCGCCTGCCCACCCGGTCCGGTGCAAACTCCCGGCCAGGAGATCGCGCCCGACAGCACCTCCGCTGGCCGCCGCGACGGCAAGCCAGGCCGGATGTGCGGAAAAATGCTCCAACCCGCGAGAAGATCTTTCCCATGGCTTTCCTGACCGGAAAGGAGCGGACGGTCCTCGGCGTCGCGGTCGCCACGCTGGCGGCCAACGCGATCCTGACCTTCGGGAACCTCCACGGCCTGGTCGCCGTCCAGGGCGACGTCACCCGGTCCCACCAGGTCCTCGCGGAGCTGGCCCGCCTCGAAGGAACGCTCAGGAGCGCCGAGGCGGCCCAGCGCACCTTCCTCGCGACGGAGGGCCGGGCGTCGCTCGCTTCACTCGAAGCGGCCACCACGGTCCTCGGGATCAGGCTCGACCGGATCAGCGAGCTCGTCCGCGACGATCAGGATCAGACGGGGCGCCTCACTCTCCTCGGAAGGGCGGCCCGGCGTCATCTCGAGGACCTCGGGGAGGAGGCCCGGCTCTTCACGGCCGACAGGCACGCCGGCGTGCGCCCCGGAACCGTGGCCCTCGGGGAGGCTCCCGGGGCCCGGTCGGTGCGCTCCGCCCTGGAGGCTGTCGAGGACGCGGAGCGGAGGAGCCTCTCCTCCAGGGAGTCGCGGGCGTTCCGCAGGCGATTCACGGCCGTCTTCTCAGCCATCGTCTCCACCCTCCTCGGCCTCTGCCTCGTCGTCGTGGCGTTCCTCCTCCTCCGGAGGGAGCTCGAGGCGGACGCGGAGTCGGCCGCGGCGCTGGAACAGGCGAACTCTTCGCTCAGGGAGGCCGACAGGAGGAAGGACGAGTTCGTCGTCTCCCTCGCTCACGAGCTCCGCAACCCCCTCGGCGCCATGAGGAGCGCCGTCGAGCTCCTCTCCGCGGCAGAGGCCGTCCCCGACGAGAAGTCCCCCGAGCGTCGGGCAATCTCGCGGTCCATCCTCGCCCGGCAGCTCTCGCACCTCACGCGGCTCGTGGAGGACCTCCTCGACCTGTCCCGGATCACGACCAGGCGCGTCGTCCTGCGCAAGGAGGCCGTGTCTCTCGCGGAGGTCGTCGAGGCCGCGATCGAGGCGACCGACCCGGCGGTGAGCGCGCGCCGGCACGTCCTCTCGGTACGGCTCCCGGGCGAGCCCGTCGTCGTGGAGGGGGACCCCGTGCGCCTCGCGCAGGTCCTCTCGAACCTCCTCACGAACGCGACGAAGTACGCCCCGCCGGGCGGGCGGATCGACGTGACGGTCGCCGCCGACGAAGCGGAGGCGGTCGTCCGGGTGACCGACGACGGCATCGGCCTCGCACCGGAGGATCTCGAGCGGGTCTTCGGCCTGTTCGAGCAGGGGGCCGTGCGGACCGACGCCGAGGAGGGCCTCGGAGTGGGCCTCGCGCTCTCGCGCCGCCTCGCCCAGCTCCACGGCGGCAGCCTCACGGCCTCGAGCCCCGGCCCCGGGAAGGGCAGCACGTTCACGCTCCGGCTCCCGCGGGCGGCGGCGCCTCACCGCCCCGCCGCGGCTCCCGCGGAAGCCCCGCCGGCCGTCTCGCCGAGACGCGTGCTCCTCGTCGAGGACAACGCCGACGCCGCGTGCGCCCTCGCCGAGGTGCTCTCTCTCCAGGGTCACGACGTCCACGTCGCGGCGGACGGACCGAACGGCGTCGACTCGGCCCGCCGGCTCCTGCCGGACGCCGTGGTCCTCGACCTCGGCCTCCCCGGGATCGACGGCTACGAGGTGGCCCGCCGGCTCCGGTCCGACCCGGCCCTCGCGGGGACGCTCCTCATCGCGCTCTCGGGATGGGCCGGCCGCGAGGAGCGCTCGCGCGCGATCGACGCGGGCATCGACCACCACCTCGTCAAGCCCGTGCCGGCGAGCCGCATCGCCGAGCTCCTCGCGACGGCTACGACCCGCCCCAGGACCTGAGCTTGTTGTAGACGGTCTTCAGGGAGAGGCCGAGCATCTCCGCGGCGGCGCGCTTGTCTCCGCCGACGGCCGCGATCGTGGCCTCGATCAGCTTCCTCTCGGCCGCCCGGGCCGTGTCGCCGACGCGCACGGGAACGACGAGGGCGTCCCCCGCGCCGCCGGCCCCGGGGGGGACGGGCGCGGGAGCGGCGAGGACCGCCTCGACGGCCTCGGAGGAGATCGCCGGGGGGTCCGACAGGACGTAGGCCCGGTGGACGACGTTCCTGAGCTCCCGGACGTTTCCGGGCCACGGGTGCCTCCCGAGCGCCTCGAGCGCGGCCGGCTCGATGTCCACGATGTCGCGCCGCTCCTCCGCCTCGACGCGCGAGAGGAACTCGCGCGCGAGGATCGGGACGTCGGAGAGGCGCTCGCGCAGGGAGGGAAGCCGGAGCGGGAAGACCGCCAGGCGATAGTAGAGATCCTCCCGGAACGCCCCGTTCTCGACCGCCTCGAGGAGGTCGCGGTTCGAGCTCGCCACGACCCGCACGTCCACGTCGCGCTCCTCGGTCCCGCCGACGCGGCGGAACGACTTCGTCTCCAGGACCCTGAGGAGCTTCACCTGCATCTCGAGCGGCGTCTCGGTCACCTCGTCGAGGAAGAGGGTGCCGCGCCGCGCGAGCTCGAAGGTCCCCTCGCGGCGGCGTTCGGCCCCGGTGAAGGAGCCCTTCTCGTGACCGAAGAGCTCGCTCTCGACCAGGTTCGGCGAGATGGCGCCGCAGTTCACCCCGACGAAAGGCCCCGAGGCCCTCCGCGAGAGCGCGTGGAGCGTTCGGGCCGCCACCTCCTTGCCGGTCCCGCTCTCGCCGTAGAGGAAGACCGGGGCGTCCGAGGCCGCGACGCGAGTGAGGAGGCGGACCACCTCCCGCATCGGTTCCGACGTCCCGAGCAGCTCACCGTGGCTTTTGCCCGGCGGGCTCTCCTTCGCGGCCTTCCCGTCCGTGGGCCGCTCCGGCACCGCCGGGACGGACCCCGCCCGCCCTTCCAGGTGTTCGAGCGCCGCGCGGAGCTGGGCGGGCCGCAGGGGCTTCACGAAGAAGTCGTGGGCGCCCGCCTTCATCGCCTCGACGGCGTTGCGCACCGACCCCTGGCCGGTGAGGACGAGGACGGCCGTCCCCGCCGGGGCCTCCCTCACGAGATCGAGGCCGTCCCCGTCCGGGAGCCCCAGGTCGACGATGGCGACCTCGGGCGCGGAGTCGCGGTACGCCGCGGAGGCCTCGGCCACGCTCCCGGCCTCCGCCGCCTCGTGGCCGAGCTCGAGAAGGAGCTCCGCGAGCGCCCGGCGGGTCCTCGGGTCGTCCTCGACGACGAGCGCCCTCACGGCCCGTCGACCGCCTGGGGCCAGGAGAGCATCGCCCCGAGCCCGTCGCCCGCGGCCGAGAAGCGGAGCGTCCCGCCGTCGGCCGCCGCCGCCGCGTGGGCGACGAAGAGATCGTCTGCCTCGGGGACCTCCCTCGGCAGCAGGAGGAGCCTCTCGGGCGGGAAAGGTGGCAGGGGCCCGAGGCCGTCGAAGAGGACCTCGACGCACCCCGCCCCGGCGCGGACCGCGACGAGAGGCGTTCCCCCGCGGGCCGTTCCGAAAGCCACAATGCGCAGGATCGCCTCCTCCGCCGTCGCCGGCCGCACGCGAACGACGCTCCCCCCGGCGTCCTCCCCGGTCGCCCCGCCGTAGTGGGCCACGAGTCGGCGGATCGGGACCGGTTCGGGCACCTCCTCCACGATGTCCGACAGGGCGGAGAGAAGGTCGAGCAGGCGCCCGGCCGTGGCGAGGTCCGCGCCGAGGTCCTGCGCCCTCGCCGCGAGGCCGGGCGCCTCCCTCGAGAGCCGCGCGGCCAGGACTTCGGCCTTGGCCGTCGCCGCGGAGAGCGGGTCGGCCAGCGCATGTCGAAGGACCGCCAGGACCGGTGGCACGTCAGGCACCTCGTGACGTTACCAGCAGACGCAAGCCGGAGGCCCGGCTTCGAGGCGGGAGCGGCCGCCGGCTCTGTGACCGGCCATTGCCCATTCCTGCAATCGCCTTGTAATACCTTCCTCCGCCGGAAGGGGCCGCCCCGGCGCCCATTTCGGGCCGGCTCCCGCCGGCCGGCGCCAAGACGTTCCAGGTCATGTGCTTGCGGCCGCCCCCCTCGTTCCAGGCCGGGCTGGCCCGCGTCTTGAACGAGGACCGGGAAGGAGGTTCCCGATGAGGCTCATCCACGACTCCGCCACACGGAAAACCCTGGCTCTCGCGCTGGCTCCGCTCCTCGTGGCCGTTCTCTCGCTCGGCGCCTGCTCCGGGAAGGACGTCGGGAGCTCGACCGAGTCCAGCAGGCAGGCTCTCGACGAACGCAACCAGCTCCTGACCGCCGAGAACGCGAAGCTCACCGAGCAGCTCCAGGCCGTGGAGGCCTCCGACGCCGAGGCGGCGGCCACGATCGCCGAAGTCCAGGCCGCCCTCGAGGACATCCGCGGGAAGGAGCTAAAAATCCTGAAGCGGACGCTGGACGTCACCCGGGAGGGGCAGACCCAGGTCAGCACGCGGGAGAAGCTCTCGGGAGAGATCGAGACGATCCGGACGGCGATCCGCGAAAACGTCGGCAAGCTGGCGCGGCTCGAGAAGGAGCGGAAGGCGACCGGCCAGAAGGTGGCCTCGCTCCAGGAGCTCGTCGAAGAGCTGAAGAAATCTCTGGAAGAGAAGAGCGCGACGATCGCGACGCTCGAGAAGACGGTCATGGAGATGGACGAGAAGGTCCGGAACCAGGAGGGCGTCATCCTGGCCAAGGACACGATCATCCGTGAGAAGGACGGCGTCATCGAGGCCAGGACGAAGGAGATCAACACGGCCTTCGTCGCCGTGGCCGGAAAGAAGGCCCTGAAGGAAAAGGGCGTCGTCGAGAAGAAGGGCTCGATCCTCGGGCTCGGCGGCACCTGGCAGGAGACGGGGAATTACGACCCCGAGGTCTTCCGCGAGATCGACACCACGAAGGAGGCGGAGCTCGCGATCCCGGCGCCCGCGGCGAAGGTCAGAGTCCTTCCCGGGCATCCGGAGGAGAGCTACCGGATCGTCGCCGGTGGACCGGGCACGTCGACGCTGAAGGTGACCGACCACGACGCCTTCTGGCGGGACAGCCGGTACCTCGTCGTCATGATCCCGGACTGACCTCGACGGGGCGTCCTCGTCCCTGCCCCCCGAAAGACCTGCGGCGGCCGACAGGCCGCCGCAGGCGTTCGTGTCCGGGAGCGAGCGCGGGAACGGCGCGAGCCGTTCCCGCGCGGCCAGCTACCTCTTCCCCTTCTTCACGGGGGCCTTCTTCACGTTCTTCCTCGGGGCCGGCTCGACGGCCTTCTTCGGGGCGACCTTCGGGGCTTTCGCGGCCGTCTTCGCGGGCTTCGCCGCGGCCTTCGCCTTCGGGGCGACCTTCGCCTTCGGGCCTGCCTTGGCGGCCTTCGACTTCGGAGCCGGCTTCGGCACGGCTTTCGCCTTCCTGCCGGAGACCCTCGCGCCCTCGCGAACGGCGGCCTGGCCGGCGGCGAGGCGGGCGATCGGGATGCGGA
>CALMDF010000119.1 GCA_937864895.1 uncultured Holophagales bacterium
CCGACTACCAGACTTACACCTGGGAGGACTGGTTGAAGCTGCGTCCGCGCGACGGCGAAGAGCCGCGGGTCGAGCCGCAGCACCTTCTGCGGCGCCCCCGGGTGGAAGGCCGGCTCGGCGGACCGCGCCGCGAGGAGGTCGATGAACCGGCTCGCCGTCCGCGACGGGACCGAGCCCGGGTCCGAGAACTGGTCGAAGAGCCAGTCCTCCCGGAGGGCCGACCGGTTGATCGAACGGGCCTGGCCGTCGCGCCCCGCCGCCTCGACGTCGTTGCGGGCGCCGAAAAAGCTCAGGAGGTAGATGCCGGGTACGCCCTGGAGCGCGAGGGCGATCGCCCGCGAGGCGATGAAGCGGTCGACCTGCCTCTCGAGCGGCTCCCCGGGGACCGCGTCGTTCAGGGCGCTCCACCAGGTGACGTTCAGCTCGTAGGGGCTCTCGGCGCCTCCCTCCCCCGTCCTCATCGACACGAATCCCCCGACGCTCCTCACGCGCTCGCAGAGGCGCCCGATCTCCTCCTCCGGGAGGATCCCGCGCGCCCCCATGAGGCCGATGCCGTCGTGGGAGTCGAGGAAGTTGAAGAAGGCGGTCGTCCCGGAAGGGAGCGTGAGCGAGGCGGCCCAGCCCGAGAGCGCGTCGGCCTTCCCGGCGACGAACGAGTGGAGGACGAGCGGCGGGAGGGCGAAGTTGTAGACCATCTGCGCCTCGTCCGTCCCGTCCCCGAAGTAGGTCACGTTGTCGGCGTGGGGGACGTTCGTCTCCGTGACGAGGGCGACGTGCGGAGCCGCCGCGTCGAGGACGTCGCGGACGAGCTTGACGACCTCGTGCGTCTGCCTCAGGTGGGCGCAGCTCGTCCCGAGCTCGTGCCAGATGTAGGTGACGGCGTCGAGGCGGACGAGGTCCGCCCCGCGGCGGACGTAGTAGAGAAGGATCTCGAGGACCTCGAGGAGGACCCTCGGGTGGCGGAAGTTGAGGTCGATCTGGTCGCGCGAGAAGGTCGTCCAGAGCCAGCGCGGGCCGTCGACCGTGGCGAACTCGCTCAGGAGGTCCGACGTCCGGGGCCGGAGGACGAGCCTGAGGTGGTCATCGTCGATCTCCTCGCGCGAGGAGAAGACACGGAAGAAGCGCGCGTACTCCGGGTCCCCCGCGAGGAACTTCTGGAACCGCCGGCTCTTGGCGGAGACGTGGTTGAAGACGCCGTCGAACATGAGGCGGAAGCCGCGCCCGAGGGTCGCGATCTCCTCCCAGCTGCCCAGCCTCGGGTCGACCTCCTCGTAGGCGACGATCGAAAAGCCCCGGTCGGAGGACGACGGGAAGAACGGGAGGACGTGGACGGTCGTCACGAGGCCGCGAAAGAAGACGGAAGCGAAGTCGGAGAGGGTCCTGAGGGGCGTCCGCCCCTCCGAGACGATGAGGTCGCCGTAGGTGATGAGGATGGCGTCCTTCTCGGTAAAACGCTGGCTCGCGTCGAACGCCGCCTCGGCGGCGCGGATGTCCGGCGTCGCGTGCGCGTCGTGGACCCTGACGAGCCGGTCGACGTGGCGCAGGACGGTCCCCGCGAGCTCTTCGCCGTAGAGAAGCCCGACGCGCCGGCGTACGCGCCCGGCGACTTCCTCCGAAAGGCCGCTCGAGCGCTGGCCGTAGTCCGGCTCCGGCAGGTATCTCAGTCCCCGGAACGGGTCCGAGGACGCACGCAGGAGATCTCCCGGCACGCCCCGACCGTAGCACGCGGGCCGCGCCTTTCGGAACCCCGTCGTCCTTGCCGGGACGAGCCCGATTTCGCTTCCCACGAGCCTCGGGCGCGCGGAAGAATGGGCCATGAGCGACTTCGCGCAGTACGGGCCGATAACGACCCTCACCCGTCTCGGCAACCGGCCGCTCGTGGAGCTGGAGGACGCCCTCGTCCGCTACACGCGCCGGAACAAGGCCGCCCTCCTGATCCCGTCCCTCGTCTCGGAGCTGGAGCGCCCCGCGCTCCTGAAGATCTGCGACGAGATCGCCCAGGCCCCCTACCTCGACACCGTCCTCATCTCCCTCGACCGGGCCGACGAGGCGGGCTACCGGGGCGCCCTCGAGTACTTCAAGCGCCTGAAACGGCGCACCGTCGTCCTCTGGAACGACGGCCCCGGAGTGAAGGCGCTCATCGCGAAGCTCGAGAAATCCGACCTCGCGCTCGGCGAGCGCGGCAAGGGGCGCGCCTGCTGGATGGGCTTCGGGTACCTCCTCGCGCAGGGGAACGTCGAGTACATCGCGCTTCACGACGCCGACGTCCTCGACTACGACCGGGCCATGCTCGCCCGCCTCCTCTACCCGATCGCCGACCCGATCCTCAACTTCGACTTCTGCAAGGGCTACTACGCGCGCTTCACCGACCGGCTGAACGGCCGGGTGGCGCGACTCTTCGTCGGCCCGCTCCTCGGCTCGCTCCGGTCGCTCCTCGGCGCGAACCCCTACATCGAGTTCCTCTCCTCGTTCCGCTACCCGCTCGCGGGCGAGTTCGCCCTCTCGGCCGACCTCCTCCGGCAGATCCGCGTCCCGTCGGACTGGGGGCTGGAGGTGGGGACTCTCTCCGAGGTCTACCGGCACCGGTCGCCCCGGCGCGTCTGCCAGGTCGACATCGCCGACCGATACGACCACAAGCACCAGGCCCTCTCCCCGGAGGACCCGACGAAGGGCCTCCACCGGATGGCGGCCGACATCGCCAAGCACCTCCTCCGGACCCTCGCCGCGGCCGACACCGTCCTCGGCGACGGGACCCTCAAGTCGCTCCTCGCCTCCTACCAGAGACGGGCCGAGGACGCCGCCTCCAGCTTCTACGCCCTGGCGAAGATGAACGGCCTCGTCTTCCCGCGGCACGAGGAAGAGATGGCCATCGCGACCTTCGCCGGCGCGCTGAAGAGCGGCGTCGACCAGTTCCTCGCCGACCCGCTCGGCGCGCCGCTCATCCCGAACTGGGCGCGCGTCCTCTCCGCCGTTCCCGAGGCGGGCGACCTCCTCCTCGAGGCGGTCGTCGCCGAGGGGGGAATCCTCCAGGGCTGAAGGGCCGCTACGGGAGAATCAGGAACGCCAGGACGACGACGGCCGTCGGCACGAGCGCGCCGAGGAGAAGGCCGATCGGCAGGATGCCGTCGGGGAAGTAGCGGGAGAGGATCGACTGCCCGG
>CALMDF010000120.1 GCA_937864895.1 uncultured Holophagales bacterium
GTTCTAGGCGGTGGGGCGCTTGTAGAAGGGGGTCGGCACGACGAAGGCGGGGAGGTCCTTCCCCCTCACGTCGACGAGGAGACGGGTGCCGAGGGCCGTGGCCGCGAGCGGGACGTAGGCGAGGCCGAGGGCCCTCCCCACGGTCGGCGTCTGCGTGCCGGAGGTCACGACGCCGGGCTCGCCCGAGCCTTCGACCTTCAGGGGATGGCCGTGGCGGGCGATGCCGCGCCCCTCGACGAAGAAGCCCGCGAGCTTCTTCGTCAGCCCCTGCTCCTTCTGCTTCGCGAGGGCGTCGCGGCCGACGAAGTCGCCCTTCTTCATCTTCACGATCCAGCCGAGGTCGGCCTCCCAGGGGGTGGTCGTGTCGTCGAGCTCGTTCCCGTAGAGGGAGAGCTTCGCCTCGAGGCGGAGCGTGTCGCGGGCCCCGAGGCCGGCCGGGAGGAGGCCCTCCGGCGTCCCGGCCTCGATGAGGGCGGCCCAGATCTTCGGCGCGGAATCCGCGGGGCCGTAGACCTCGAAGCCGTCCTCGCCCGTGTAGCCCGTGCGCGAGACGATGCAGCGCGTGCCGAGGACGTCCGCCCACGTGAACCAGTAGTAGGCGACCTTCGAGAGGTCGGCCTTCACGAGAGGCTGGAGGATTCCCTCCGCGAGCGGCCCCTGGATCGCGATCTGCCCCCAGGCGGGCGACTCGTCCTCGATCGTCGCCCCCTCGGTCTCGAACGACTTCGCCCACGCGACGTCCTTCGGGGTGTTCGAGGCGTTCACGACGAGGAGGTAGTCGTCGGCGGCGATCCGGTACGTCAGGAGGTCGTCCACGAACGTCCCGCGCTCGGTCAGGAAGGCCGAGTACTGGACCCTCCCGTCGACGAGCGCCGCGACGTCGTTGCACGTGATCTTCTGGACGACGTCGAACGCCTTCGGACCGCGGACGCGGATCTCGCCCATGTGCGAGACGTCGAAGAGGCCGGCTTTCGTCCTCACCGCGACGTGTTCGTCGACGAGCCCGGAATACTGGACGGGCATCTCCCAGCCCCCGAACGGGACCAGCTTGCCGTGGAGAGCCTTGTGCGATTCGAACAGCGGGGTGCGCTTGAGGGGGGAGGATTCAGGAGCGTTCATATGCCCGGCCGGGCACTGTACGGCCCGGGGGGAAAGGCGTCAACCGGAGCGGAGTCGAGATGGCGATTCCCGATAGACTCGGCTGAGATTCATGAGCGAAACCTCTGCCGCCGACGTGGCCCTCCTCTCGAAGAGGCGCCCTCCGCTGCTGCTCGGGCCGGACATGCCGGTGTCGGACGGCGACTCCGACGACGTCGTCCTCCTCGTGGAGGGGTCCGCCGCCGCGAACGTCCTGACGCCCCTCGGCCCACACCCGTTCGGGACGTTCCGGGCTCCGTTCTTCCTGACCCTCCACGGCGCCCTCACGGGGGCGTCCGGCCTCTGCCGCTTCGACCCCGAGGCCGGCTCGAAGATCCTCCTCTTCTCGGGGGCCGAGGCCCGCCAGCACCTCTTCGACCCTTCGCCGGCGGGGGGGGCCTTCCGGCGGCTCGCCCTCGCGAGCGTCACGACGGCGCTTCGCGAGGTCAACGCGACGCTCGCCCGGTTCTTCGACGACGTCGTCCCGGACCCGTCCTGGAAGCCGAGGCCGTTGGCGGCGCCCCTGCCGCTCCCCGCGGCGTCCCCGGCCGATCCGGGGAGGGTCCACGACCTGTTCGACGCCGCAGGGCTCGACCCGTCCGCGCTTCCCGACCTCGGCCTGACCGAGCGGCGGATCCCCCCGGGGGGCCGCCTCCTCTCGGCGGGGGAGCCGGGGAGGGAGGCCTACGTCGTCGCCGAGGGCCGCCTCAGGGTCTCGATGCGGATCCCGGGCGTCGGCGAAGAGGCGCTCGCCTTTCTCGGTCCCGGCGAGGTCGTCGGCGAGATGTCCCTCGTCGACGACTCGCCACGCTCGGCCGACGTCGTGGCCCAGGACGGCCCCGTCACCGTCTTCGCGCTCTCGCGGGAGGTCTTCCGGACCCTCGTGGCCGACGGCGCGCCCGGAGGGGCGCCGCTTCTCGGAGGCGTCGTCGTGGCCCTCGTCCGCCGCTTCGAGGAGTCGGTCCGGAAGGCGGCCACTTTCCGGGTCCTCGCGGGGCCGTTCTAGGGATCGAAGGCGTAGAAGGAATTCGGGCCGATCCACTTCCTCGAGTTCAGCTCGTACTGGAAGCCGATGCCCGTGAACGGGATCCTGAAGTAGCGCAGGAAGCCGAGGAGCGGGGCCCCCCACCAGGTGTCGGGCCTGAGGCCCGCCGCGAGGCCGATCTCGTAGGTGTCGAGGCCGACCTCGAGTCCCACCCGGCGCTGCCGGTAGCGCTCGTCGACCCACTTGTAGCCCTTCGAGCCGTAGGTGAGCGAGGCGAGGAAGAACCGCGCGATCCCCGGGGGCTTTCCGAGCCGCGGAAGGAGGCCGGCCATCCTCAGGTCGATGGTGTAGACCTCTCCGGAGTAGTGGTTCGGCTCGTAGACGGCGAGCGATTCGTCGTTCGGGTAGTCGATTCCGACCATCCCGAACCGCATCGTGATGGTGTCGTCGAGCCGCGTGGCGGCGAGGATCGAGCCGGCGGCGCCGCCGGCCGCCGTGATGAGCGCGTCCTGCCACGAAAAGCCGAACCCGTGGTACGCGTCGCCGACCTCGATGAGCGTCCCGGTGGCCCCGATCATCACGGCCGAGAGGAGCTCGGTCTTCTCGGGGGGACTTCCGCTCCAGGAGAGGCCCGCCGAGAGGACGCGGCCGGCGATGTAGCCCCCGATGAGGTGGGAAGCCTTGTCGGCGCCGCCGGCGTAGGTCGTCGGTCCGAACCAGCCTTCGTTGCTCACCTGGAAGTTGCTGCTCATCTTCTCGCTGGACCAGAACGCCGCGTACTCGAGGCCGAGGAAAAGGGCGGTGAAGCCCCCCGCCAGGAACCGGCTGTGGTCGGGACGGGGCTGGGCGCCGGGAACGGGGGAGAGGTCGAGCTCCTGCCGGGCCGGGATTCCCGTCGTCCCCGACGAGCCGAAGGCGGGTTGTCCGGCCGGGAAGAGACTGAGAGAAGGGGTGGGGGCGTTCGGAGAGAAGACGGAGAGGTCCGCCAGGCGGAAGGAGCGCGCGGCGGGGGCCGGCGATGGCGCGACGGTCGCAAGGTCGAGTCCGGCGCTGAATGCGTCCGCGTGCGCGTTCCCCGCGTCGAGAAGGGCGGCGATCGCCGCCACGAGCAGGACGACGCGGGAGAGGTTCGGGAGCGCAGGTTCTTTCGAAGGCATCTGGACGCAGGACCGGCTCACGCACGGAGCTCCGAACCCTCTATGTTGCGGGATGCTGCGGCGCAATACAAGCCGCCGGGGCGCCCCCGATGCGCCGGAACCCGCGCCCCGGGACCGGGACCGTCAGTTCCTGCGGAGCCTCTCGCGAATGACGACGCGCTCTTTTCCCGTGGAGAGCGAAACGACGACGCGGACGTTCCGGGACTGGTACCCGGGGGCGGTCAGGACGACCTCGTAGACGCCCTGATCCTTGAACAGCATGTCCTGCTCGGCGAACCTCGACGCCGGCCCCATGGGGTGCCCGTCGACGAAGACCGACGCGGAAGGGGGGTCCACGGCGAGACGGGCCAGGCTCACGGTCTGGTAGTCGGGGCGGGAGATCTTTCCGCCCGGGCCCGTGGGCCCTGCGGGCGTTCCCTTCGGCAGGTCGAGGTCGATCTCCACCCGCTCCTCGACGGCGTTGCCCGAGACGACGACGTCGACCAGGAGGTCCTTCCGCCCCGGGTAGGCGAAGCGAAGCTGATGGCGGCCTTCGGCGACGAAGGTCAGGGCCGCGCCGCCGCCGGCGTCGTCCCAGTCGTCGGCGATCCCGATGAAGCGCCCGTCGAGGAAGACGCGGGCCTGGTCCGGGGAGACGTTGACCTTCACGAATCGCCGCGTGATGTAGGTCGCGTCGGGTCGCGGGCCCGCCTGGGGGGCGGGAGTCGACGTCGGGCTCGGGGTCGGCGTCGGGGCGGGCGTCGCGGTCGGCGACGGCTGCGGGCGCGGGGTGCGGGTCGGCGTCGGCCTGCGTCCCGGGCCCCCGGTCGGTGCGACGGCGGGCGCCGTGGGCGACGGCTCGGGCAGCGGTGTCGGACTGGAGACCGCCGGGGTCGAGGCATCCTCCGGAGGGGTCGCCACGGCGGGGGCGCCGGCCGCCGGGGTCGGGGTCTCGGCGGGAACCGAGGCGACGACGGGGGCGGAGCCGCCCCGGCCGAAGAGCCCCTGCGCGCGGAGGAAGAAGAACCCCCCGACGATGACTCCCGCCATGACGAGCCCCCCGGCGACGGCGCCGGCGACCTGGGCCGGGCTGTGCTGCGAGGAGGTCGTCGAGGTCCGTCCGCCGGACCTCGACATCCGGCGCGAAGCGGAGACGTCGGTGGCGGGCTGGGCCGGCGCGGCCGCGGGCGCTGCCGCTGCCGCCGCCGCCGCCGCCGCGCGGGCCCGCGAGACCTTGCTCTCGCTGAGGCCGGTCGTCGAGCCGAGCGCCGTGATGCCGATGACGGCCCTGAGGTCGTCCGCCAGCTCTCCGGCGTCGGAGTAGCGGTCCTCGCGGTTCTTCGCAAGGCACTTCCTCACGATCTCGGTGATCTCGGGAGGGAGCTCGACGTTGTGACGGAGCGGGTCGGACGGCTCGTCGTGGAGGATCTGGTAGACGAGCGTCGTCAGCGTGTCGGCCGGGAAGGGCTTCCTGAGGGTGAGCGTCTGGTAGATGACGACGCCGAGGGAGAAGATGTCGCTCCTCACGTCGAGCTTGTCGCCGCGGATCTGCTCGGGCGACATGTAGGCCGGGGACCCGACCATCTGTCCCGTCGACGTCAGGTCGGTGTCGCCGGTGAGGAGCTTGCCGATCCCGAAGTCCGTCACCTTGGCCACGGAGGCCTCGGTGAGGAGGATGTTGGCGGGCTTGACGTCCCGGTGGATGACGCCGCGCTGGTGGGCGTGGCCCAGGGCGTCGGCCACCTCCGCGAGAATCCGGATCCGGTCGTGGATCGGGAACGCGAGCGGCTCTCCGAGGCGCTGCGAAAGGCTGCCGCCCGAGATGTACTCCATCGCCAGGTAGAGGGTCCCCTCGTCTTCCCCGACGTCGAAGACCGTGACGATGTTCGGGTGCTGGAGCCGGCCGGAGATCTTCGCTTCCTTCAGGAAGCGCGCTTTCGCCTCCGAGATGCTGAAGCTCTGCGACGGACCGTCGAACCGGACCGTCTTGAGCGCGAGCGTCCGCTCGATCTGGGGGTCGCGGGCGAGGTAGACGACACCCATCGCTCCCTTTCCCAGAGGGCGCAGGATCTCGTAGCGACCGATCTTCGAAGGATTCACGCCGATAAGGGGATTCTAGTCAGTTCGACCCGCTCTCCGTCGGGTCGATCTCCGCGGGGCCCTCGTCGGTCATGAGGGTCGCTTCCCCCTCGGTGGCGGAGGCGAAGTCCTCGTCCCGCTTCGCGAGGGCCTTGCGATCCACCTTCCCATTGGGTGTCAGGGGAA
>CALMDF010000121.1 GCA_937864895.1 uncultured Holophagales bacterium
CGACTTGCATGTGTTAGGCACGCCGCCAGCGTTCACTCTGAGCCAGGATCAAACTCTCCAAAAAAAGTTTGAAACTTGTCTCAACACTCGGCCGTGAGGCCTCGTGCAGAAGTGCGTTTTCATGAAGGCCGTCGAGCCAGCGGCTCGTCGACCCGGGCTCGTCCCGCCGGACAAGCCCCTCAAAGGAATCACGTAAATCCCCACGAGAACTCGACTTGCGTCGCGCCTCGCGGGTTCGTCTCTGTTCAGTTTTCAAGGAACCGGTGCCGTCTAGCGGCGGATTCCCAGTCTCTCTCAGGTCTCCCGCGGAGTCAAGAGTTTTTTTTCGGGTCGCCCGGAGGCGCGCCTCGACGGAAAACTCTCTCGTTTGTTCCCGGGATTTTGTTCTCTGGAAAGATCGGGCCCGGCGGGCATCGCCGCGGGAGGTGGAAGATACGGAAATCGCCTCGGCATGTCAAGCGCAAAGGACTCGAAAAAGGAGAAAAATGCGCCGGGGCCGTCCGCCTGGCCGCCTCCGCGAGGAGGAGAGGGCCAAGTGAGGGCGACTTGACGACCCGGCCGGCGACAACCCCGGCGCAAGGACTGAAGACCCTGAAATACGACAAATGCCCCTTATCCCTCTCCGGGATAAGGGGTTACCACCGCCGCACTTTCCCGTCCTGATGAGCTGGACGGAGGTTAGGCGAGGGGGTGGGCCGACGCAATCCCACTAAAGTGGGATTTCGCCTGCAGCCGGACGGGGAAGGTCGGCGCGCGCAGGAAGTGGCGCGGACTCAGGACGGGAAGCGGAGTCGGCGCCCGTCCACGGCCCACCCTCCCGCGAGGAGCCGGGCCACGGTGGCCGGGTAGAGCCGGTGCTCGGCCTCGAGGATCCGGGAGGAGAGCCGCTCCACGTCGTCCCCGGGCAGCACCGGGACGGCTTCCTGGCCCGCGATCGGCCCGGTGTCCACGAGGTGGACGGTCGCTCCCGCGACCTTCACTCCGTGCTCGAGCGCCTGGCGCTGCGCGTCGAGGCCGGGGAACGACGGGAGGAGCGAGGGGTGGACGTTCACGATCCGCCGCTCGAATCGCCCCACGAAATCCGCCGAAAGGACCCTCATGAAGCCCGCCAGGCAGACCAGGTCGGCCCCCGACTCCTCGATGCGGGCCACGAGTCGCGCCTCGTGCGCCGTCCTGACCTCTCCGGGGCGGCGTTCCTCGAGGAGCGCCGGCAGGCCCCGAGAGCGGGCTCTTTCGAGGCCGGGGGCCTCCGGTCGGTCGGACAGGACGAGGACGACCCGGGCGGGAACGCGGCCGAGCTCGCAGGCTTCGGCGAGCGCCTCGAAGTTCGAGCCGCGCCCGGAGAGGAGCACGGCGAGACGGGCGGGCAGCCGGAACCACGGAACGGGCGCGGCCCAGGGAGCGTCGTCCACGCCCCTCACTCGAAGCGTACGCCGCGGGGCCCGCGCTCGACGCGGCCGACGGAGAGGACCTTCTCGCCCGCCTCCGCGAGGCGAAGGGTCACCTCGGCGAGGTTCCCGGCCGCGACGAACAGGACCATTCCGACGCCGCAGTTGAAGACCCGGAGCATCTCCTCCTCGGGGACCCTTCCCTTCTCGCGGATGAAGCGGAAGAGCGCCGGCCACTCCCACGCGCCCGGCTCCACGACGGCCCGGAGCCCCTCGGGAAGGACGCGCGGGAGGTTGTCGGGGAACCCGCCGCCGGTGACGTGCGACATCGCCGAGAGAAGGCCGTCTTCCACGAGGGGCAGGAGGGGCTTCAGGTAGCTCCG
This sequence comes from uncultured Holophagales bacterium, assembly GCA_937864895.1. Lineage (GTDB taxonomy): Bacteria > Acidobacteriota > Thermoanaerobaculia > UBA5066 > UBA5066 > UBA5066. The sequence goes on from CALMDF010000121.1 coordinate 1,772, forward strand.
GTGGACCGCCAGAAGGGCCTGGGCGACCGTCGTCCCGAGCTCGGGGACGACGTCGTGCGGCCCCAGCCCGAGACGCTCGAAGAAGAGCATCCGGGCGAGCGAGTAGCCGTTCGTGTGGAGACCGGACGAGGCGAGCCCGAGGAGGACGTCCCCCTCCGCGACGCGCGAGCCGTCGAGGAGCTTCGGCCGGTCGACGACGCCGACGATCGTCCCGGCGAGGTCGTAGTCGCCGTCGGCGTACATCCCGGGCATCTCGGCGGTCTCCCCCCCGAGGAGCGCGCAGCCGTTCTCGCGGCAGGCGACCGCGACGCCGCCGATGACCTCGGCGACGACCTCGCGACGCATCCGTCCCGTCGCGACGTAGTCGAGGAAGAAGAGCGGCCGGGCCCCCTGGACGAGGATGTCGTCGACGCAGTGGTTGACGATGTCCTGGCCCACGGTGCCGTGGACGTTCGCGGCGATGGCCACCCGGATCTTCGTCCCGACGCCGTCGGCCGAAGCGACGAGGAGCGGGTCTTCCATGCCGTGGAAGTCGGGCCGGAAGAGGCCCCCGAAGCCCCCCACGTCGCCGACGACGCCGGGGGTGAAGGTCGAACGGATCGCCTCCTTCGCGCGGGCGACGGCGGCCATCTTCGCGTCGATGTCGACGCCGGAGGCGGCGTAGGTGAGCGGCGTGTCGTTCGGGATGGCGCGCCTCCAAGGGAGTCGTTCGCCGGGCTGCCGGCGGGACGGCGCGATCGTATCAGCCGTCCGCGAGCCGCCTCGGGGGGCGAGGGGCCTCGTCCTCGCCGAACAGGGGCTGCTGCTCGTGGGCGGTGGCGAAGGGGACCGGGTAGCGGCCCGAGAAGCAGGCGGCGCAAGCCTCCCCCTCTCCCTTCCCGAAGGCCTGCAACATCCCCTCGAGGGAGAGGTAGCCGAGCGTATCGGCCTCGATGAAGGTCCGGATCTCCTCGAGCTCGTGCGTCGCCGCGATGAGCTCCTTTCGGCGCGGCGTGTCGATCCCGTAGTGGCACGGGTTCGTCGTCGGCGGGGACGAGATCCGCATGTGGACCTCGACCGCCCCGGCCGCCTTCAGGAGCCTCACGAGCTTCTTCGACGTCGTCCCCCGGACGATGGAGTCGTCGACGAGGACGACCCGCTTCCCGCCCACGACGGAACGGACGGGGTTCAGCTTCACCTTCACGCCGAAGTTCCGGATCGACTGCTTCGGCTCGATGAAGGTCC
>CALMDF010000122.1 GCA_937864895.1 uncultured Holophagales bacterium
GAGCAGGAGGGCCTCGTCGCCGACGCCCTCGGCGTCGAGGCGGAGGTCCCGGCGAAGGTCTGAGGTCGCGGCGAGGGCCCCTTCCCGGGGGGCCCTCGCGGCCGGGAGGCGCCCGGCGTCGATCTCGGCGAGCCCCTAGGGCGCGAGAGGGGCCTTCGCGTCGATCGGGACCGGCAGGTGAAGCTTCTTGCGCGTCGTCTGGGCGATCATCCGTCTCGCGGCGTCGTCGATGGAGGCCCAGAAGGCCTGCTCCTGGACGGACACCGAGTCCGGCTGGTCGCGCCGCCCGCTCTCGTTGCGGCCCTCCACCGAGAGGGTCGCCAGGGCCGTCCCGCCGGCGTCGACGACGGCGAGCTCGGCGGAGCAGGTCGCCTCGTACCAGTACTCCGTCACCTGGACCATGCTGGTGCCGCTTCCGCGCGTCACGTTCTGGCTCCGGGGCTCGGAGGCGCAGCCGAGAAGGCGAATGCCGCCCCAGGCGTCGGCCGGGACGGTGGAGAGGAGGTCGGTCGCCGACCCGGAGCCGCTGGCCAGGTCTTCGGGCTTCAGGCCGAGGGTCCGCGCGTCTACGAACCGGAGGCTTCCCTTCGTGGCCGACCTCCGCACGAGCTCCGAGACGAGGTGGGCGGAAGGGGAGACGGAGACCCCCGAGGAGAACGAACGCTGAGAGCGCCCGGAGGGGCTGCGGGCGTCGAGAATGCCGATCGTCCCGACGGCCTGGCCCATCGCCTGGAGGCTCGGGGCCCCCGGCGCGTCGGAGGAACCGCCGGTGGAGGCGCACCCGGCGGCGAGGAGGGACGAGGCGAGGAGGACGGCAAGAAGGCCGCGAGGTGGCACCGGACGACATCTCATCGTTCGATTATCGGCCCATACGGGCCAGGGGGCGGCGCGACGAGCCGCCCCTCCGGCCGGTCCGGCCTCGCGTGGGCTACTTCTTCTCTTCGGCGCTCGGCCGGATCTCGCGGGCGATCCGGCGGGCGGTGTCGTCGACGGCGTTCGTGAGCACCTGGCCCTGCATCGTCGAGCTGTCGGGGCGCTCCTGGCGCGAGCTCTCCCAGCGGCCGGACCTCTGAAGGACCTTGATCGTCCTGCCTCCCGCGTCGAAGGCGGTCAGCTCCGCGGTGCATTCGCCGGCGAACCAGTAGAGGGTCACGGTGACGGCGGAGGGCCCGCTCCCGCGCGTCTCCGTCGCGCTCGTGGGGCGGGCCGCGCAGTCGAGCAGCCGGACGCCGAGGTAGGCGTCCGCCGGAGCGGACTGGACGAGCGCCCCGGTCTTCGCCGCGTCCTTCCCGAGGTCGCCGGGACGGACGCCGAGGTTGCGGGCGTCGGTGATCTTGTAGAAACCCTCGTTGCTCACCTCGCGCACGAGGGCCCGGGCAAACCGGTTCGTCGGGGTCTCCTCCCCGGGGGCGAGAACGACCCCGGACATCCGGCTCTCGGGGTACTGGACGTCGATCAGGGTCATCGTGCGGCCGGGCACCACGGTCGAGGTGGTCGCGCAGCCGGTGCCGAGGAGCCCGAGAGCGAGAAGGGCGAGGCCGGGACGGCTGGTCGTCAGGCGTCGAATCATCCGGTGATTATGCTCTCCGGAGAGCCCGGTCCCCGTCAGCGGTACGCCTCCAGGATCGACTCGAGGGCCTCCCGCGAGGGACGGAGCCGGTCCTCGCCGAGCCTCGTGAGCGGCTCCTCGACGGTGTTGAGGACCCGCGCGAAGCTGGGCTTCTCGGGCTCGAGGTAGAGGATGCCGGTGAGGAACTCCTTCTCCTTGCGGCTCTCGTGGAGGGTCGAGAGGACCTGGTCCCGGTTCGTCGGGTCGTAGTCGCGGCCGACCGAGTGGAAACGGACGACGCTCCCGTCGGGAAAGGGGACGTCCTTCACTTCGCCGGGAGGGCCCTCGGCGATCGTCTCGTCGAAGTACGGCACGAAGCCGATCTCGTGGAGCGGCTCCTCGTGGTCCTTCGAGTACTTGTAGCTCTTCGTGGAGCCCTCGTGGTCGTTGAACGTGACGCATGGGGAGATGACGTCGAGGACCGCCGTCCCCTTGTGGGCGATCGCGGCCTGGAGGATCGCCTGGAGCTGCTTCATGTCGCCCGAGAACGACCGGGCGACGAACCCGCAGCCGAGCTCGATGGCGAGGCCGCAGATGTCGATCGGGACGAGCTCGTTGGCGCCGCCCCCCTTGAGCGTGGAGCCGACGTCGGCCGTCGCGGAGAACTGCCCCTTCGTCAGGCCGTAGACGCCGTTGTTCTCGACCACGTAGACGAGCGGCATGTTCCGCCGAACGAGGTGGACGAACTGGCCGATGCCGATGGAGGCGGTGTCTCCGTCGCCGGAGACGCCGATGCCGATCAGCTCGGGATTCGCGAGAAGGGCGCCCGTCGCCACCGAGGGCATCCGGCCGTGGACGGCGTTGAGGCCCCAGGCGCGGTTCAGGAAGTATGCCGGCGTCTTGGAGGAGCAGCCGATGCCGGAGAACTTCGCGACCCGGTGGGGCTCGACCCCCATTTCGTAGAAGGCCGTCGTGATCTGCTTCGTGATGACGTCGTGCCCGCAGCCGAGGCAGAGGGTCGACCTTCCGCCTTCGTAGTCGGCCTTCGCGAGGCCGAGGCGGTTCGTCTTCGGGGCGGCGGGAAGGGTGGCGCTCATCGGGCACCTCCGGAGCGGTGGGAGAGGACGCCGTCGACCACGGTGGTCGCGTCGAGCGGAAGCCCGTCGTACTGGAGGACGGAGACGAAGCGGGAGGCGTGTCCGGGCATCTCGTCGCGGAGGAGAGTCGCGAGCTGGGCGTCGCGGTTCTGCTCGACGACGTAGACGACCTCGTGCCGCTCGATCCACTCCCTCGCGTCGGCGTGGAGGGGAAGGGCGCGAAGGCGCAGGTAGTCGAGGGGGATACCGTGCTCCTTCTCGAGCCGGTCGCGGGCCTCCGTCGTCCCGTAGTGCGAGGTCCCGAAGGCGAGGAGGCCGGCGGTCGCGCCGGGGCGGTCTTCCGTCGCCGGCGGCGGGAGGAGCGCGCGTCCCGTCTCGAGCTTTCTCGCGAGGCGCTCGACGTTCCTCGTGTAATCGCCGGGCTTCTCGGAGTAGCCCGCCATTTCGGTGTGCCCGGAGCCCCGCGTGAAGTAGGCCGCCTTCGGGTGGGGAGTCCCGGGGACCGTCCGCCACGGGATGCCGTCGCCGTCGAGGTCCTTGTAGCGGCCCCAGGTCTCCTTGAGGCGCTCCACCCCCTCCGCGTCGAGGACCTTCCCGCGCTCGAACGGCTTCTCGGGGTAGGGGAACGGGTCGGCCATCCAGTTGTTCATCCCGAGGTCCAGGTCCGAGAGGACGAAGACGGGCGTCTGGAGCCGCTCGGCGAGGTCGAGGGCTTCCTGCGCCATCGTGAAGCACTCCTCGGGAGAGGCCGGGAAGAGGACCGGGTGGCGGCCGTCCCCGTGGGAGTTCGTGTGGCAGAGGAGGACGTCGCCCTGCATCGTCCGCGTCGGGAGTCCCGTCGAGGGGCCGACGCGCTGGACGTCGAAGATGACCGCCGGGATCTCGGTGTAGTAGCCGAAGCCGATGAACTCGGACATGAGCGAGACGCCGGGCCCTGACGTGGCGGTGA
>CALMDF010000123.1 GCA_937864895.1 uncultured Holophagales bacterium
ACAAGGGGGCCGCCGACGCGAAGAAGGGCGACGCGAAGGACGGGAAGAAGGAGAACGCGAAACCGCCGAAGCCCGTCGTCGTCGAGTGGGACGGCCTCGCCTCGCGCGTCGTCCGCGTCCCGGTGGAGGCCGACAACCTCGACGGCCTCACCGTGACGAAGACGGCGCGCCTCTACGCGAAGGAAGGGGCCCCGTTCTACGGCCGCGACAGCGACAGGAAGACCTCCCTCGCGATCTACGACCTGAAGGAGCGCGAGGAGAGCGAGCTCGTCGCCGACGTCGACGGCTGGGCCGTCTCCGACGACGGGACGAAGGTCCTCGTCCGCGGCGACGGCAAGGAGAAGGGATTCAAGCTCTGGGACGTCAAGCCGAAGGCGAAGGAGCCGAAGAGCGTCTCGACGAAGGAGCTCGCCGTCGACCGCGTCCCCGCCGAGGAGTGGGCGACGATCTTCGACGAGGTCTGGCGCCGCTACCGGGACTTCTTCTACGTCGGGAACATGCACGGGTACGACTGGAAGGCGATCGGCGACCGCTACCGGCAGCTCCTGCCGCACGTCTCCCACCGCTCCGACCTGACCTATCTCCTGGGCGAGATGGTCGCCGAGCTGAACGTCGGCCATGCCTACATCGAGGAAGGCGACATCGATCGTCCGGACCGGGCGAAGGTGGGGCTCCCGGGCGCCCGGTTCGAGCTCGACGCGAAGGCCGGAAGGTACCGGATCGCGACCATCTACCGCGGCCACAACGAGGAAGCGAAGTACCGCGCTCCCCTCACCGAGGTCGGCGTCGACGCCCGCGCGGGCGATTACGTCCTCGCCATCGACGGAGAGGAGCTCGCGGGGGGCGACAACCCCTACCGGCTCCTCCAGCACAAGACGCACCCGGTGACCCTCACCCTGAACTCGAAGCCCACCCTCGAGGGGGCCCGGAAGACGACGTACGAGCCGGTGGACAGCGAGGCGAGCCTCCTCTACCTCGACTGGGTCCTCGGAAACCACGAGAAGGTGACGAAGCTCTCCGGCGGCAGGGTCGGGTACCTCCACATCCCCGACATGGGCGCCCCGGGCATCTACGAGTTCCTGAAGTGGTACTACCCGCAGATCCGCAAGGAGGGCCTCGTCGTCGACGTCCGCTCCAACGGCGGCGGGAACGTCTCCCAGTGGATCCTGGAGCGGCTCGACACGAAGCTCCTCGGGACGCGCTTCGGGATGGCGAGCGACGAGCCGATGACGTATCCCTACAGCGTCTTCCACGGGCACCTGGCGGCCCTCATCAGCGAGACCTCCGCCTCCGACGGCGACATCTTCCCGGCTCGATTCCGGAAGGCGGGCCTCGGCCCCCTCATCGGCAAGCGGACCTGGGGCGGCGTCGTCGGCATCTCCGGCCGGGGGCCGCTCCTCGACGGCGGGCAGGTCTTCGTGCCGCAGCAGGCGACGAACGACGTCGACGGCAGCTACATCATCGAAGGCGAAGGCGTCGCCCCGGATATCGAGGTCGAGAACGACCCCGTCTCGGTAGCCGCGGGACGCGACCCGCAGCTCGAGCGGGGGGTCGCCGAGGTCCTGAAGGCGATCGAGAAGGAGCCGAAGAAGCTCCCGAAGCGCCCCGCGGACCCGATCAAGACGAAGTAGGAGAGAAGCGGAACGGGGAGCGGGCCGGGCGCCCGCTCCCCGCCTTTCGCTTTCCGGTCCGTCACCTCTCCGGCAGCAGCTCCTTCAGGAGGGCGCCCGCCCCGTCCACCCGGTCCATCATCCAGAGCGCGTAGCGCAGGTCGACGTTCACGTTCCGCGAGCGCTCGGGGCTCCAGCCGAAGTCTCCGGCCACGTTCTCCCACACACGGTCGAAGTTGAGGCCGACCACCTCGCCCCTGCCGTTCATCGCCGGGCTCCCCGAGTTGCCGCCCGTCGTGTCGCCGTCGGTCAGGAAGCCGACCGGGACGCTTCCGAGGAGGGGGTCGGCCCAGGGCCCGAAGTCCGCGGCTCGGGCGGCGTCGAGGACCTTCTTCGGGGTCTCGAACGGCTCGGCGCCCCGCTCTTTCTCGAGGACGCCCTTCAGCGAGGTCCGCGGGGTGAACGTGACGGCCTCGCGCGGGGAGTAGCCCTTCACCGTGGCGAACGAGACGCGGAGCGTCGAGTTCGCGTCGGGGTAGATCGCCCTTCCCTTCGAGCGGCGGAGGGCCTCGAGGGCCGACAGGTAGCGGGGACGCCAGACGAGGAGGGCGCCGTCCGTCTCCTTCCGCGCGGCGCGCAGGGCCGCGAGGTCGGGGTGGAGCGCGACGGCCAGCTTCACGTAAGGGTCGTCGGAGGCGGCGAGGGCCGCGGCGGTCGCGTCGACGTTCGCGAGGCGGACCTTCTCGTCGGCCAGCGCCGTGGCGGCGTCCATCGCGGCGAGCTTGGCGGCGATGGCGTCCGCGGCCGCCCCCTTGCCGAACGCCTCGTCGAACGCGAGCACCGGGCTCCCGCCGGCGGCGGCCTGCGCCTTCGCCACGAGGTGCGCGAGCGCCTCGCGCGCGGCGGAAGGGGCGATCGAGCGGGTCAGGTCCTTCTCGCGCTGGCGGGCGCGGTCCAGGTCCCGGTCCTGGTACCCCGCCTCCCTCTCGAGGTCGGGCTTCCTCCTCTCCTCCGCCCTGCGGACGGAGGAGAGGGCCGAGCCGAGGTACGAGCCGAGCCTCTCGATCTCCTCGAGGAAGAACCGGCGGTCCTGCACGGCGCGGTCGGCGGCGAGGACCCTCTCGAGCTCGGCGGGCGCCGCGGCCCACTCGACGGGGAGGTCCTTCCTCGCCGCGAGGAACTCCGCGAGCTCCTTCGCCTCGACCTCGGCGCGCGCGGCGACGCCGTTTCGCGCGAGCCCCTCGATCTGGCCGCGCGCGTTCGTCTCGCCGTTTCCGTAGCTCCTGACCGCGGAGGCGACGCGCAGCGCGGTGTCGGGGTCCTTCTTCCCCTCGGCTTCCAGGATCGCGATGAGCTCGGAGAAGGTCCTCGAGCGGAGCGGGTAGAACCACTTCTCGAGGTTCCGGACGGCGGAAGGGGTCAGGTAGCGCTGCGTCCGGCCGGGATAGCCGGCGATCATGACGACGTCCCCCTCGGCGACCCCCTTCGGGGCGACCTTCAGCCACCTCTTCGGCCGGTAGGGGACGTTCTCCCTGGAGTGTGGGGCCGGTTTGCCGTCCGGAGAGACGTAGACCCGGAGGATGGAGAAGTCGCCCGCGTGGCGCGGCCAGCGGAAGTTGTCCTCCTCGCCCCCGAAGTCGCCGACGCCCCGCGGGGGTGCGTAGACGAGCCTCACGTCGCGGAACTCGACCTGCTCCATGAGCCGGAAAGTCCGGCCGTCCTCGAATGCCGCCACGGCGCAGCGCCGGTCGGGCGTCTTCTCGCACTCCGCGACGATCTCCTTCTTCGCGCGCTCGACCGCGTCGTAGCGGGCGGTGTCGGTCTTCGCCTTCGCGAAGGCGCTCTTCGGCCCCCGCACCCGGTCGGTCACGTCGAGGAGGCGGGAGAGGACACGGACCTGCCCGGCCCCGCCGCGCGCCTCGACCTCCTCGGCCCGCGTCCGCGCGACGAACCCGTCGCGCAGGTAGTTCTTCTCGGGGGTCGAGGCGAGCTGGATCGCCGAGAAGGCGCAGTGGTGGTTCGTCAGGAAGAGCCCCTCCTCCGAGACGAGCGCCCCCGTGCAGCCCGAGAGGCCGACGACGGCGCTCAGGAGACCGCCGCCTTCGCCGTCCCAGAGGTCTCTCGCGGTCAGCTCCAGCCCGCGGCTCGACAGCTCGCCCCAGCGGGCCTCGCCGAGGGTCGCGAGGGCCTCGGGGGGCCACTGGCCCTCGTCGGCGGAAGCAGGGGAAGGGAACGCGAAAACGAAAAGGAGGGGGAGGATGAGGTGGGGGCGCGGGCGCGGCGTCATCGGCTTCTTCCGGCGGAATCGTAGCCCGCCGGAGGAAGACGCGCCGTCCGCGCCGCGCTATTTCGCCAGCTCGGCGAAGAAGGCCTTCATCGCCTCCCAGGAGCGGCGGTCGGCCTTCGCGTCGTAGGCCGCCCCCTTCGACGGGTCGTTCCCGGCAGCGGGGTTCGTGAAGGCGTGAACCGCGCCCGCGTAGAAGACCATCTGCCAGTCCACCTTCGCGTCGTCCATCTCCTTCTGGAACGCGGCCACCTCCGCCGGGGGGACGTACGGGTCGGCCGCGCCGTGGAGGACGAGGACGGGTCCCTTCACGTTCTTTGCGTCGGCGGGATTCTTCGTCGCGAGGCCGCCGTGGAAGGAGACGACCCCGGCCAGCGGGGCGCCGCCGCGCGCCAGCTCGAGAGCGGTCGTCCCCCCGAAGCAGTAGCCCATGGCGAAAATCTTCGCGACGTCGACGCGCGGGTTCTTCGCGAGCGTGTCGAAAGCGGCGCGGGCCCGCGACCGCAGGAGCGGCAGGTCGCCCTTGAACTTCCCGGCGAGCCGTCCCGCCTCGTTCGCGTCCTTCGCGCGGATGCCCTTCCCGTAGATGTCCGCGGCGAAGGCGACGTAGCCGAGCCCGGCGAGCTGCCGGGCGCGGTCCTTCGCGTAGTCGTTGAGCCCCATCCACTCGTGGACGACGACGACGCCGGGGCGCTTCCCCTTGACGCCGTCGTCCCACGCGAGGAATCCCTCGCAGAGCTGGTCGCCGTCCCTGTACTCGACCACCTCGGTCCTGACGGCCGCGGACGCCGGGGCCGCGGCGGTGGCGCCGAGGGCGAGGAAGGGAAGCAAGATCGTGGTGCTGAGGGTGCGCATGGGGAGGTCCTCCTCGGGCGGTCGTTGTTCCCGGGCCGGGAAGATAACCGAAGCCGGCAGATTCTGAAATACGGTCTCAAGAGAGTTCGGACCCCCGGCGGCGGGCCTGCTCACCCCTGTCATCGCGGGGGGCGCGATGGAATTCTCCGGCTTCCGCGTGGTGTCAAACACCTTATTGCTGCGACGCTGGCGGCCGCGTGCCGAACGGCGAGGATAGTGAGCATGC
>CALMDF010000124.1 GCA_937864895.1 uncultured Holophagales bacterium
CGGTCCGAGAAGGCCGCGTGCCGTCCCCGAGAGCCACGTCGGGAGGCCGAGGCCGGAGACGGCCCGGGCGAGGGCCGGGGCGTCGGCCGGCGACATGAGCGCGCCGCTCCCGAGGACGACGACGGGCCGTTCCGCCCTCTCGAGGAGGAGAGCCGCCGTTCCGACGCTCCCCGCCTCGGGCGCGGGGGGCGGCACGGGCTCGGGGTCCCGGGGGGCCGCGTCGCCGGCGCCCGCGAAGATCGAGTCGAGGTGCCTGCCGAGGTACCACTTCGTCGCGGTCTCCACGAGCCCCTTCGGCTCGCCCGACTTCCCGGCGAAGAGACTCCTCACGAGAGGCTCCTCGTAGAGGAGGTCGACGGGGCACTCGACGAAGACGGGGCCGGGCACTCCCTCGCGGCAGACGAGGAAGGCGCGCTCGAGCGCGGGGACGAGGTCCCTCACCTTCGTGACGGCCGTCGCCCACTTGACGATCGGCTTCACGAGAGCGAGCTGGTCGATGTCCTGCAGGGCTCCCCGGCCGCGGAGGATCGTCGCCGTCGCCCCGCCGAGGAGGACGAGGGGCGACTGGGCGAGGCGGGCGTTCTGGAGCGCCGTGAGCGTGTTGGTGACGCCCGGCCCGGCCGTCACCGCCGCGACACCCGGGACGCCGGTGAGGCGCGCGACGGCGTCGGCCGCGAAGACGGCCGTCGCCTCGTGGCGCGTGTCGACGACCTTCACGCCCCGCGCCTTCGCCTCGACGCGGAGCGGGGTGATGTCACCGCCGCAGCGGGTGAAGAAGACCCGGACGCCGTGCCGGACGAGGACCTCGGCGGCGAGGGCGCCGCCGGACATCGGTGACGGCCCCCCGGAGGACGGGACTCCATGCGGATTCGACATTCGGACCCCTTTGGCGGAGGTTAGCAGCGCTGGAGCGGGCGGGGAGCGCTCAGCCGGCGGGCGCGTCGCGGAGCTGGCGGACCTCCTCGTGGTACTCGTCGTCGACGTTCACGGCCCAGACATCGTGGCTGGCGCCGTACAGGTTCCGGACCGCGTACATCCCCGTGACCATGGCGTGGTCCTGGTTGTTGTACTTGTGCATCCCGTTGCGGCCCACGAGCTGGAGGTTCGGGAGCTCGGACTCGAGGAAGCGGCGGATGACGTCGACGCACTCGCGGTAGCCGGGGTCGTACATCGGGTAGGTCTTGCGCATCCTCACGACGGCTCCGTCGAGGACCCGGGAACCGGCGGGCACGAGGCCCGTCCGGGAGACCTCGCTGCGCCCCAGCTCGACGAGCTCGGGATCCGGGAGCGACCAGATCGGGTCCGTGTCGAAGCAGAAGTACTCGAGGCCGAGGCACGTGACGCCGGGCCGGGGAACCATGTCCTTCGACCAGTTGTTGAAGTTCTGGATGCGCCCGATCCGGATCTCCGGGCTGTGCACGTAGACCCAGTTGTCGCTGAAGAAGCCCTCGCCCTCGAACATGAGGGCGACGAGGATGAAATCGCGGTACCTGAGCCGCCCCGCCGCCTCGAGGACCTCCGCGGGGGGAGGGGGGTCGAGCGCGGCGACGAGCTCGGAGATGGCCATCGACGAGATGAAGGCCGCGCCCGCGTGGACCTCCGGGCCGTGCGGCCCCCGGGTCTCCACCGCCAGGACGCCTCGTCCCTTCTCCCACGGGATGCTCGACACGGGGCGCTCGAGGAGGACCTTCGAGCCGCGCTTCTCGAGGTTCCTCTGGAACGCCTCCCACATCTGGCCCGGCCCGAGGCGGGGGTAGTCGAAGGCGTCGATCAGGGTCTTGATCGAGGTGTCCTTCCGGAACGCCTGCAGGAGCGCCTTCCAGAGGGAGAGCCCGCGAATGCGCTGGGCCGCCCACTCCGCCTTGATGTGGGTGCACGGAACGCCCCAGACCTTCTCGGTGTAGGTCTTGAAGAAGATCTCGAAGAGCCGCCTGCCGAAGCGGTTCGAGACCCACGTCTCGAAGTCGTCCTCGGGCAGGTGCGGAGAGAGGCGGGCCGCGACGTAGGAGGCGAAGCAGCGGAGGCTCTCCACGGGGCCGAGCCCGAGGAACGCCTCGAGGGGCTTCAGGGGGTACGAGAAGAACTTGCCCCTGTAGAGGATCCGCGACTCGCGCGGAACGCGGATGAAGTCCTCGGTCAGCACCTCGTGCCAGAGGTCCTCCACCTCCTTGACCTTCGTGAAGAACCGGTGGCCGCCGATGTCGAACCGGTACCCGGAGTGGACGACGGTGCGGGCGATCCCGCCGACGACGGCGTCCCTCTCGAGGACGGTGGCGACCCCGCCGTGCCTGGCCTGCTCCCAGGCGGCCGTGAGGCCGGCGGGGCCGGCCCCGATGATGACGAGGGGGCCTTCGACCGCCGGAGCCCGGGACTCTGCTGATCTGGTCTCTGACATCCGGGCGATTATCAGCCACGGGTCTCGCGGGCTCCGTCCCCGGCACTCGGCCGGGACCGGGGTACGATCCGCCGCCGCAGCCGATGGACGCGAGCGCAGCACGCAGGAACGAACCTCGAGCCCCCGCGGCGACCCCGGGCGGGGTCCGGCCCGACGAAGCTCTCCGGCAGGTCGACGGGATGCGGCTCCTCCCGGCGGCGGCTTTCGTTCTCTCGATCGTTCCGGCGCTTCTCCTCCTGGCCTCCGCGCCCTTCAACCCGGACGAGGTGGAGTCGTTCCGGGCGATCCGCTGGGTCGCGTCGGGGCTCGTCCCGTTTCGCGACTTCTGGGAACACCACCTCCCGCTTCACTGGGTCCTGCTGTCACCGTTCGCTTCCCTGACGCGACCCGCGGCCGTGGAGAGCCTCCTCCTCCTCCGGGTGGCCCCCCTCCCGCTCATCGCCGCGACTCTCGTCGCCGCCTTCCTGGTCCTCCGGAGAGCCGGCGTGAGCCGGGGCGCGAGCCTCCTCGGTCTGTCGCTCTTCTTCCTCGCCATCCACCGGTCGGTCGTGGAGATCCGGATCGACGTCACGATGAACCTGTTTCTCCTCGTGGGGCTCCTCGCCCTCACGTGGGATGCCCGGGAGGGGAAGGGCCGGCCCGCGCTCCTCTTCCTCGGCGGGATCTCGCTGGGCTTCGCCTGCCTGGCCTCCCAGAGGGCCATCCCGATCGCCCTTGCCGGGACGGCGACGGGGGCTCTCGTGGCGGCGACCCAGCGCCTTCCCGCCAGCTGGCGGCGGGCCGGTCGCGCCTTCCTTCCCGCGGTAGCGGGCCTCGCGGCCACGGCGCTCGCGACGCTCGCCGCGGCGTCTCTCGCCGGAGCCCTGCCGGCGCTCCTCGAGCAGTGTTTCCGCCTGAACTTCCTCTACGAACGGCTCGGTTCGCCTCTGGCTGCCGGTCCTTCCGCCCTCGCCTGGGCAGGCCGCTTCCTCGCCCGCCCGGGTGCCGTCGCCCTCGTCGTGCTCGCGACGGCGGGAACGATCCTCGGCATCCGGGACAGGGGGCTGCGGCCTCTGACCGTGGCCGCCGCCCTCCTCGCGGTGACGCAGGCGGTTCTCCTCTACGGGATCCGCTCGCCGTTTCCTTACCAGTTCCAGACGCTCTTCTGGTTCTTCGCCCTCCTTTCCGCCGTCGCGCTCGAGGCGCTGATGCGGCTGGGCCGCCGGGTCGCCGTCGCCGTGGCCTGCTCCGGGGGTGTCCTCGCGCTGGCCGGAATGGCCCTGGCCCTCCAGGCCGTCCGCTGGGACGTCATGGCGGAGACGCTGGCGCACCAGGACCACGTCCTGCGCACGATCGAGAGGGCGTCCCCTCCGGGAAGCGTCGTCCTCGAAGGGTGCGGTTTCGCGGTGAACCGGGTGCCGGCGATGAAGACCTGGTTCCTGCCGAGCCTCGTCCGTGAGCTGATGGCCGCCGGCGTCCTCCCGAGGGCCACTCCCGCGGAGCTCGTCGCGAGCCGGGTCGCGCTCGTCGTCGCGGACAGCCGCCTGCTCGCGACGGTCAAGGACGACCCGGCGCTCGGCCCGTTCGTGGCCCGGAACTTCTTTCCGCTCGAGAGATTCGTCTGGGTGCCGGCCCCGAACGCGCTCCTCGGGCCCGGAGAACGGCTCGAGTGGACCGTTCTCTCGGACGGTCCCCATCGCCTCGTGGAAGCTCCGTTCCTCGTTTCGCACCCGTGGTTCCCGAGCCCCTGGGCGTTTCCGTTCCAGAGGCCGAGGACGAGCGCCGCCTATCGATTCGACGTCCGGAGGCTGCCGCCCGCCGAGCCGGGGGCGCTCCGTTTTCTTCTCGACGGGGCCCCCCTGGAGCCCGGCCCGAACGGCCTCGTTTCGCTCGGGTACGGGTCGCGTCTCGTCGTCGAGAACACTTCCCCGGCGGCACGGGCCCTGCTCGTCCTCCCGGCGGCGTTCCCGGTCGTCTTCGATGCCCCGTTCCCGTCGTCCTTCATCGAGCCGGGCCTCGAGTTCTGAGGCCGGCGGCGAACCAGGGGCGCGGGCCTCGGGTCAGGAGAGGGCGGACCCCGCTCCCCCCGTCGCGAGGCGGGCGAGGGGCAGGGCGGCCGAGAGAAACGCCGAGCGCAGCGGGGCGATCGCGAGCGCCGCCTTCACCGGAGGCGCCGACTCGAGGAGCCTCACCACCCGTCCGACCGCCTGCGTCGGGAGGCTCTCCACGTCCTCGAGCAGGAGGTCGGCGAGCTTGCCCCGCTCGATCGCCATAGCGACGACCCTCTCGAACGTGTCCTCCGGCGTGAAGACCTTCCTCTCGCGCGGGCGCATCGAGATCGCGCCGAGCCGGCACGCGGAGTGGCAGACGCCGCAGCCGAGGCAGAGGGAGGCGTCGGGGACGGCCTTCTTCCGTCGCCGTCCCCGCTCGTCTACCTCCACCATCCCGATGACCTCGACCGGGCACGACGCCGCGCACTTGCCGCAGCCGCCGCACTTGGCGTGGTCGACCTCCATGATCCAGCTCGAGCTGACGATCGCGTTCGTCATCCCGTGCGTCCTGAAGGCCCGCATCATCCCGCAGCAGCAGCCGCAGCAGTTGCAGATGTAGCCGACCTCCCGCTTCACGTTGTCGCCCGTCTGGGCGAGCCCGGCCGCCTGCGCCTCGCGGAGGATGCGGAGCGACTCGGCCCGGTCGATCCGCTCGGCGTGCCCGGTGCGGACGAGCGCGTCGGCGCCCGTGCCGAAGGAGAGGCAGACCCTCCGGGGCGCGTCGCAGGCCGTGCCGAGGTGCTCGGAGTGGTGCCGGCAGGCGCAGAGCGAGACCGCGGCGCTCGTCGCGGTCTCGGCGATCCGCGTCGCCCGCTCGTGGTCGAGGACCTCCGTCGCGTCCTTCGGGAGGGCCGTCTCCCGGACGAGCGACCGGCCGACCTGGGTGTGCCCCCCGAAGACGGCCTCGGCGAAGGCACCGTCCCCCTCGAAGAAGTACTCCTCGAAGAGCCTCGCGAGCTCGGCGCGGGGGAGGTCGTCCCCGGCGCGCATGAACGTCAGCTCGAAGAAGCCGATGACGACCGGGGCGAGCGAGACGTACCGCTTCTCGCCCTTCGACAGGTCGAAGACGAGGCCCCGCCGGGCCATCGCCGTGAGGCGCTCGTCGAGGCGCTCCGGGTCGAGGCCGAGCCGGGCCGCGAGCTTCTCGACACGGATCGGCTTCGTCGGGATCTGCGTCGCGACCTCGGCGTCCTCGGGGGTGAAGAGGATCTCGAGCGTCCGGCGAAAGGCGGGGGAGTCGGGCGCGCCGGTGACGTTCCGGTCGAGCCTCTCCTGGAGCCTGTCGTAGCGGCGGTCGGGGTTGACGAGGTGGTGTCCCATGGTCGCCCTCCGTCAGGCGCGCCTACGTTAGCACCCGCGAGGCGTCGGCGAGAGGTTGGAGGAGGCCCGCGAGCCGCGTCACCCTCCGTCCCGCCGAGGACCTCTTCGCCGCCACCGCGACCGCCCGGCGGTCGCCCACGAGGACGACGAGCTTCTTGCCGCGGGTCACGGCGGTGTAGAGGAGGTTCCTCTCGAGCATCGCGTAGTGGGTCATGGCGAGCGGGATGACGACGGCGGGGTACTCCGACCCCTGCGACTTGTGGATCGTCGTCGCCCAAGCCAGCTGGAGGACGTCGAGCGAGGCGAAGTCGTAGACGACCTCCCGCCCGTCGAAGGAAACGCGGACCTCCCCCTCGTCGAGGTCGACGGCCGTCACGAGTCCGAGGTCGCCGTTGTAGACCTCGCGGTCGTAGTCGTTCTCCACCTGCATGACCCGGTCGCCCGGGGCCAGCTCCTGCCCGAACCGGGAGACGCGCGGCGCGCCGCCCGGGTTGAGGGCCTTTCCGAGCGCCTCGTTCAGCGCCCGGGCGCCGAGCGGCCCGCGGTGGACCGGGACGAGGACCTGCACGTCGCGCCGCGGGTCGAGGCCGAAGCGCCGGGGAATCCGCTCGGAGACGACCTCGACGACGCGGCGGGCCGCTTCCTCCGGCTCCCTGGCGTCGAAGAAGAAGAGGTCGGTGCCGGGCGGGTTCGTCAGGTCGGGGAGGTGCCCCTCTCGGATCCGGTGCGCCCCCACGACGATCCGGCTCTCGGCCGCCTGCCGGAAGACTTCCGTGAGGCGGATCGACGGGAGGGCCCCTGACTCGAGGAGGTCGCGCAGGACCTGCCCCGGCCCGACGCTCGGCAGCTGGTCCGCGTCGCCGACGAGGAGGAGGGCCGCCGAGGGCGGCATCGCCTCGAGGAGCGCTCGCGCGAGGAGGACGTCGATCATCGAGACCTCGTCCACGACGACGAGGTCGGCCTCGAGAGGGTTGTCGCGTCCGCGCCGGAAGCGGCCCGTCGACGGGTCGACCTCGAGGAGGCGGTGGATCGTCTTCGCCTCCAT
>CALMDF010000125.1 GCA_937864895.1 uncultured Holophagales bacterium
ACAAGGACTCCTACGCCCTCTCGGTCCTCGCCGAGCTCCTGAACGGCCGGACGGGACGGCTCTACAAGTCGATGGTCCTCCCGGCCGACGCGGTCGCGACGCAGGCCTCCGCCACCCACAACGGCTTCGTCGGACCGGCGAAGTACGCCGGCTCGTTCACGATCGGAGCCGAGGCGAAGGAGGGGAAGACCCCCGCCGAGGTCGCCGCGAAGGCCCTCGCCGAGATCGAGCGGATCAAGAAGGAGCCCGTCCCCGCGGACGAGCTCCAGAAGGTGAAGAACAACGTCGCGGCGAACTCGTTCCGCCGCCTCTCCTCGAACTTCTTCATCCTCCTCCAGCTGATGGTCAACGAGGCCTACGGCGACTGGCAGGAGATGAACGCCGGCCCGAAGAAGCTCGAGGCGGTCACGGCGGCCGACGTCCAGCGGGTCGCGCAGACCTACCTCGTCGAGGAGAACCAGGCGACGGCGCTCGTCTCGCGCAAGGCCGGCTCGGCCCCCTCGGCCGACGACGCCGCCCTCGCCGAGGTCCCCGAGCAGATGCGTCCGATGATCAAGCAGTCTCTCCAGCGGCTCTCCGCGGAGACCGACGCCGCGAAGCTCAAGGGAAACATCGAGAAGATGGAGGCCCAGTCCTCGCAGGTTCCCCCCGAGATGAAGAAGGGCTTCGACCTCCTCGTCACGAAGGCGAAGGAGCGCCTGGCCGAGCTCGAGTCGGCCGGGAAGAAGTGAGGAGCGGACGGTGAAGACGATGAAGAACCTCGTGCGGACCTCCGCCCTCGCCCTCCTCGGCGCGCTCCTCCTCGCCCCCGCGGCCCGGGGGATCCCGCCGCACCCGGACCAGCTGACCTACCCGAAGTTCACCTACCAGCCGCCCTCGGCGAAGGAGTACCGGACGGTCCTGAAGTCCGGCCCCGTCGCCTACGTCGCCGAGGACCGCGAGCTCCCGCTCGTCTCGGTCTCGATCACCCTCCGGGGGGGCACGTACCTCGACCCCGCCGGGAAGGAGGGGCTCGCCGAGCTCGCCGGGTACCTCCTCGCGCGCGGCGGGACGAAGTCGATGACCGCCGAGCAGCTCGAGGAGCGCCTCGCCTTCCTGGCCGCCCAGTTCAACTCGAGCTACGACTCCGACCGCGGGTCCGTCTCGATGAACCTCCTCGCCAAGGACCTCGACGAGGGACTCGCGCTCCTGCGCGAGGCGCTCACCGAGCCCCGCTTCCAGGAAGACAAGCTGAAGCTCCGGAAGGACCAGCTCCTCTCCGACATGAAGTCCCGCAACGACGACACCGCCGACATCGAGGTGCGCGAGCGGGGCTTCCTCGCGTTCGGCGACGGCTACTACACGAACCGCTACACGACGAAGGCCTCTCTCGAGGGGATCACCCGCGACGACCTCGTCGCGTTCCACCGGAGGTGGGTCGACCCGAAGAACTTCGTCGTCGCCGTCTCGGGCGACTTCGGCAAGGGCGCCACCCGCGCCGCGATGATCGCCAGGGTGGACGCCCTCTTCGCGAAGTGGCCCCACAAGGGCGAGGCGGCCCCTCCCGTCCCGAAGCCCGCCCACGCGATGGCGCCCGGCCTCTACCTCGTCGACAAGGACGTGAACCAGGGCCGCGTCTCCGTGATGCTCCCCGCCCTCCAGCGGAACGACCCGGACTACGACGCCGCGCTCGTGATGAACGACATCCTCGGCGGCGGCGGCTTCACGAGCCGGATCACGAACCGGGTCCGCTCCGACGAGGGGCTCGCCTACTCCGCGGGCTCCGCCCTTCCCGGTGGCGTCTGGTTCCCGGGAACGTTCCGCGCCTCCTTCCAGTCGAAGGTGCGGACCTGCGCCTACGCCACGCAGATCGTCCTCGAGGAGATGAAGAAGATCCGCGAGGCCGACGTGACCGACGAGGAGCTCCAGACCGCGAAGAGCTCGTTCGTCGACACCCTCTCGCGCCGTTTCACGACCAAGTCGCAGACGATGGGCGTGTTCGTGGACGAGGAGCTCACCGGCCGGTTCGCCACCGAGCCCGACTACTACCGCGGCTACGCCGCCAGGATCGAAAAGGTGTCGAAGGACGACGTGAAGCGCGTCGCCCGGCGGCTCCTCGCCACCGACAGGGTCACCGTCCTGGCGGTCGGCAAGAAGGCCGACCTCCTCGACCCCGACCCGAAGCACCCGGTGATGTTCCCCGCCCTGACGGGCGGGAAGGTGACCGACGTCCCGCTCCGGGATCCCTTCACGATGCAGCCGATGACGGCCGGCACGAAGTAGCGCCGGGTCCGCGTTCGTCGAGTGAGAACATCGACCGAATTCGAAGCCGAAGGGAGGCCGGGATGAAGGTTCGACTGACGGCCCTGCTCGCCTGCGGACTCGCCGCGGGCGCGGGCCTGGCGGCCCCTCCGCCGAAACCGAGGATGGCGACGGACGTTCCGGCCGGGATCGCCGCGCCGGACAAGGTGCAGACGCGGCTGGGCACGCTGAGCTTCTTCGACGGGTTTCCGGACGAGGCGACGGTCGGGAAGGTCTACGACAACCTCGACTTCCAGCGCGCGGTCCAGGCCTACCTGCTGGCGCTGGCGCCGGTGAACATGGCCGGGCTGCGCGAGGGATTGCTGGGGGTCGGCCCCGCGAACGTCACCATTCCGACGTTCGAAGCCAACATGAACGCGCGTTCGATCTTCCTCACGGCGAACGCGACCACGCCCTACACGTGGATCTGGATCAACCTGCACGACGGCCCGCTGGTCGTCGAGGTGCCGCCCAGGACGCTGGGCATGATCGACGACTTCTGGTTCCGCTACGTCACCGACATCGGCATCGTCGGCCCGGACAAGGGCAAGGGCGGCAAGTACCTGCTGCTGCCCCCCGGGTACGAGGGCGAGGCGCCCGCCGGGTACATGACGGTGCGGGTGCCCACGTTCGAGTCCATCCTCGTCTGGCGCAACATGCCGATGAAGGGGGACATCAGGCCCGCGATCGAAAGCCTGCACGGGAACACGCGCATCTATCCCCTTTCACAGGCCGGGAATCCGCCGGCAAACAGGTTCGTCAACGTGTCCGACCGGGCTTTCTCCACGGTGGCGCCGGGGGATTACCGGTTCTGGGAGCTCCTCGACTACGTCGTCCAGAACGAGCCCGTCGGGTCGGCCGATCCGGTCACCCTGGGCTTCTTCGCCTCGATCGGCATCGAGAAGGGGCGGCCCTTCGCGCCCGACGCCCGCATGAAGGCGATCCTGACCGAGGCCGCCGCGGTGGGCGACGCGACGGCGCGCACCCTCACCTACAGGAGCCGCATCCCCGAGGCCTTCTACTATCCCAGGAGCACCTGGCGCCAGTGGCTGGGCGGCTACAAGTTCGAGAAGCAGCCCGGCGTGGCCTACCTGGACGCGGCCGCCTTCTTCTACTTCTACGCCACGGGAGTCACGCCCGCCATGGAAGCCAAGATGGTCGGCCAGGGCTCCCAGTACGCCGTCGGGCTCCTGGATTCGCAGGGCCATCCGCTGGACGGCGGCAAGACCTACCGGCTGCGCGTGCTTCCCAACGCTCCGGCCAGGGACTTCTGGTCCGCGATCGTCTACGACAACCAGACCCGTTCCATGCTCCAGACAGACCAGGACTTCCCGCAGGTGAGCAGCCTGGACAAGGGCCTGGTGGTGAACGAAGACGGCTCCGTGGACGTCTGGTTCGGGCCCAGGGCCCCTGCCGGCATGGAGAACAACTGGATCC
>CALMDF010000126.1 GCA_937864895.1 uncultured Holophagales bacterium
GGCCCTCGTCCTCGACGAGCGCTTCAACCACGGCGGGTCGATCGCCGACTACATCGTCGACCTCCTCGCGCGCACGCCGAAGATGGCGAACGCCTCGCGCGAGGGGGAGGACGTCGTCGAGCCGGCGCAGGCGATCTTCGGGCCCAAGGTGATGCTCGCGAACCAGATGTCCGGCTCGGGCGGCGACGCGCTGCCGTGGCTCTTCCGGAAGGCGAAGCTCGGGGCGATCGTCGGGACGCGGACCTGGGGCGGCCTCGTCGGCATCGGCGGCTACCCGGCGCTGATCGACGGGGGCTCGGTCACCGCGCCGCGCTGGGGCCTCTACGGGACCGAGGGGACGTGGGAG
Organism: uncultured Holophagales bacterium; assembly: GCA_937864895.1. Lineage (GTDB taxonomy): Bacteria > Acidobacteriota > Thermoanaerobaculia > UBA5066 > UBA5066 > UBA5066. The sequence goes on from CALMDF010000126.1 coordinate 347, forward strand.
GTGGAGAACGTCGGCATCGCCCCCGACGTCGAGGTCGAGGAGGACCCGGCCCTCGTGAGGCAGGGGAAGGAGCCTCAGCTCGACCGGGCCGTCGAGCTCGCGCTCGAGGCGCTCGCGAAGAGCCCGCCGGCGAAGCTGAAGAGACCGGCCTACCCCGACTACGGGCCGCGCCTGCCGAAGCGGGTGCCGTGACGGCGGGCCGGGTCCATTCCCTGAACGTCTCGGGAGGGGGCGTGCCGAAGCGCCCCGTTCCCGAGGCGGAGGTGACCGGGAACGGCCTCCGCGGGGACGTGCAGGGAGACCGCCGCTACCACGGCGGTCCGGACCGGGCCGTCTCGCTCTTCTCCCTCGACGTCATCGAGCGGCTCCGCGCGGAAGGCCACCCGGTCTCTCCCGGCTCCGCGGGGGAGAACGTCACGGTCGCCGGCCTCGACTGGGCGCTGGTCGTCCCCGGCGCGCGGCTGGAGTTCGAAGGGGGCGTCGTCCTTGAGGTCGCCTCGTACTGCGTCCCCTGCGGGAAGATCCGAGCCTCCTTCGCCGGCGGGAAGATCCACCGGATCAGCCAGGAGGACCACCCGGGCGAGAGCCGGGTCTACGCCCGGGTGATCGTGGAGGGGGTCCTCCGGGAGGGGGAGGCGGTGCGGGCGAGGCGGGGCGGCTGACCCCGGAACCCGGCCTCGTTCTCCCGGGATCCCGTGGGCGTGCCGGGCCAGATGAGACGTCATTTCGAAAGTCGGCAAAATGTTGACTCCTCCGCGCCGATGTGACTAGGCTTCACGTAAGACCAACGGTTCCGGGCTGTCATCGGCAGCGCACCTGGAAAAAGGAGGACCCCATGAAGCACAGAAGCGCGTTTCTCGCGTTCACTGTCGCCGGTATCGTTCTCGCCTCCCTGATTGCGGCAGCGCCGGCGGCCGCCCAGGGACGTTCCGACCTCGCCCTGGCGGCGCTGGAGACCGCGGCGCACGTTCCGGGCGAGGTCCTCGTGCAGTTCCGCCGCGGCGCCGGGCCGGCCGAGAAGGAACGCGCGTACGGGCGGGTCAGTGGCAACGCCGAGGAGGTGATCGTCGCCGAGGATCGGCGGGATGACCTCCACGGCGACCTGGAGCTCGTCACCCTGCCCCCGGGGCTCGCCATCGCCGCCGCGGTGCGCGGCCTCGAGGCGGACCCGAACGTGGAGTTTGCCGAGCCCAACTGGATCTACACCCACATGGCGGTGTCGAACGACACCTACTACACGAGCGGGGTTCTCTGGGGCATGTACGGCGATGCGACCTCCCCGGCAAACCAGTACGGCAGCCAGGCCGGCGAGGCGTGGGTGAACCATACGGACTGCAGCTCGGTCTACGTCGGGATCATCGACGAGGGGTACATGTACACCCACGTCGACCTCGCGGCCAACGCCGGGAAGAACCCCCTCGAGGCCAGCGGCCTGGCGGGCAAGGACGACGACGGCAACGGCTACGTGGACGACATCTACGGCTGGGACTTCGACGGCAACAACAACACCGTCTTCGACGGCGTCGCCGACGACCACGGGACGCACGTCGCGGGGACGATCGGCGCCGTGGGGGGAAACGGCCAGGGCGTCGCCGGGGTCTGCTGGTCGATCAAGCTCATGAGCGGGAAGTTCCTGGGCAAGCGGGGCGGCACGACCGACAACGCCATCAAGGCGGTCGACTACTTCACGAACCTCAAGAAGAACCAGGGCCTGAACATCGTGGCGACGAACAACTCCTGGGGCGGCGGCGCCTTCTCGCAGGGCCTCCAGGACGCCATCGAGCGCGCGGATGACGCCGGAATCCTCTTCGTCGCGGCGGCTGGAAACGCGGGAGCGAACATCGACGTCACGGCCTCGTACCCCGCCGGCTACCCCAACGACAACATCATCGCGGTCGCCGCAATCACCAGCACGGGCGCCCTCGCGAGCTACTCCAACTACGGGGCGACGAAGGTCGACCTCGGCGCGCCGGGCTCGGCCATCACCTCGACCGTGCCGGTGAGCTCGAAGCGGGTCGTCACCTCGGGCTACGCGAGCTACAGCGGCACCTCGATGGCGACCCCGCACGTCACGGGCGCGGTCGCGCTCTACGCCGCCACTCACCCCGGGGCGTCGGCGTCCACCATCAAGGCTTCGATCCTGAGCTCCGCGGTCCCGACGCCTTCCCTTTCCGGCAAGTGCGTCACCGGCGGACGGCTGAACGTCAGCGGGTTCTAGGGCAGGGTGAGTCCCGAGAGGTTCCGCGCCGGCACCGCCGGTGCGGAACCTTCTCCCGTCGGCCCGTACGATGAGTACGAGGACGGGGCGGACCTGAACGCGGTCCGGGAGCGGCCCGGCGTTACCTTCGACGGACGGCGCCTCGCGGGCCCGCCGCGGTCGTCACGGCGTCGTATCCGCCCGTCACAATGGGAGGTCAGGACCCGACCTCGCTTCCGGGAGGATCCGGAAAGGGGGTAGAGTCCGGCGCACCCAGGGACAGGACCGGAATGACGGGAGGAATCGATGTCGGTTCTCGTTGAGACGCGCAGGGTGTTCGGGATCGGTGTCGCCGCACTGATGCTCATTTCGGCGGCGCCGGCCGCGGGCCAGGAGCCGGCCGCGGGCCAGGAGAAGAAGATGGTGTTCGAAGAGCAGGACACGATGGCCGCGACCCTCAAGCGGCTCGAAGGCAAGACGGTTCGCCTCCGCCTCGAGGGCTCGGGCGAAGAGATCGTCGGGAAGCTCCAGAAGGTGGGGAAGGACCTCGCCCACCTCTCCGACCTCTCGGGCCGGGAGTTCTTCGACGTGGTCGTGAGGATCGACCGGGTCGCGGCGGTCTCCGTGCAGGTGCGCGGGCGGTAGAGCGCGGAGAGTGCCGGGCGTAGACCAGGCCCCCTGAAAACCGCCCCCCTGATCGCCGTTGGCAGACATCTCGCACTGCCCTGCGGCCGAGGCCGCTCTGGAGAAATGGGGTCATGGAGAAATGGGGTCAGGCGTGCAATCGTGTATTGTTCTCA
>CALMDF010000127.1 GCA_937864895.1 uncultured Holophagales bacterium
CCCGGCGGCGACCTTCTTCAGGAAGGAGACGCGGGTGACGAGGCTCATTCCCGGCTTCAGCGGAACCGTGGCGGGCGCGCCGGGACCAGGACGGAAGCCGTAGACCATGATCCCGGGCCGGACCATGTCGAGCCACGCGGCCTCGTGGCCGAGAACGGCGCCCGAGTTCGCGCAGTGGACGAAGAGGCGGCGCCCCGCGGCCTCCTGGACGGCCTCGGCGGTCTCGCGAAAGCGGCCGATCTGCTCCCGCGTGAAGGCCGGGTCGGCCGAGTCGCTGTCGGGGAGGTGCGTGAAGACGCCCCCGAGCTCGACGCCCGGCGTCCGGGCGAGGAGCCTGGCGAGCTCGGGAGCCTCGGCTTCGGAGACCCCGACACGCCCCATCCCCGTGTCGACCTTCAGGTGGACGAGGGCGGGACGGCCCGCCGCCCGGGCCGCCTCCCCCGCGGCGACGGCTTCCTCGCGGCTGCAGACCGCGAGCGTGATCCCGGCCTCGACGGCGGCCTCGAGCTCCCACGGAAAGGTCGGCCCGAACTTCAGGATCGGCAGGCCGATCCCGGCGTCGCGGAGCTCGAGCCCCTCGGGCACCGTCGCGACGCCGAGCCACTCGGCCGTTCCGGTCGCCTCGGCCATCCGCGAAACCGCGACGGCCCCGTGCCCGTAGCCGTTCGCCTTGACGGCGACGAGGACCTTCCTTCCCGGCCCGACCGCTGCGCGGATCCCGCGGAGGTTGTCCCGGATGTTCCCGAGGTGGATGCGGGCGTGGGTGGCGTAGAGAAGGCTCATTCGCGCGTCACGGCCTTCCGGGGCCGGCGGCTTGCGCCCGGGGCGAGGTGCGCGCCGCACCCGGGCCGGAAGTCGAGCTCGTCCCGCACCGCCCCATTCTCCACCGCATTCTCGACATCGGGAACGAGGCGACCGCTGCTCTTTCCGGAGAGGGTCACGCCCGCCCCCTGCTCTCCCCGCCGAAGGCTCCCCCGGCAATCAGGTGCGCGGCGCGGAGAGGCTCCGGGATCCGCCCGTGGATCGCCGTCCGGCGGATCACGTCCGCCGCCCCGCCGGGAGAGAGCCCTTCGCGCTGCACCCAGACCCCCTCGCACGGCTCCATGGGACCCGCCGCCTCGACAAGCGCCCACCGGGCCGCACCGCCTCTCACGCGCGAGAGCAGGGCGTCGCGGATGGCGCCGAGGTCGGGGGCATGGCGCGCGACGACGAGGACGGGGAGGCCGGTGAGACGCCGCAGGCCCGCGAGGTCGACGACGTTGAACCCCGCGAGGGCGATTCCCTGGAGCATCAGGAGCTGGAGTTGCGGCGCCCACTTCGACCCGGTGACGAGCCGCGCGAGGACGTCGGTCGCGTTCCGGCCGTCCTTCCGCACCCTCCCCGAGACGATGCCCGTGAGGGTCGACTCCGAGAACACGGCCCCGACGACCGGGACGTCCCCGCGGTGCGCGCGCGGGAACGGCCCGTCGTCGAACCCCACGACGTGGGAGATCGCCACGGCGGCGGGCTCAGCTGATCGGCTTGCCCGCCTCGAGGCTCGCGATCATGTTCTTCAGGTTGTTCCGGTTGTTGTCGTCGGGCGCCTGGGCAAGGGCCTTCTTCGCGGCCGCGAGGGCCTCCTTCGTCTTTCCCTGCGCCGCGTAGGCGCGGGCGAGGCCGACGTTCACCGGCCAGACGTCGGGGTGCCGCTTCGCGTTGAGGATGTAGACCGCCACGGCCTCGTCGGTCCTCTTCTGGGCCTGCAGCTGCCGGCCGTACATGTGGAGGTCGACGGCCGTCGCGGTCGGGTGCTCCATCGCCTTCTGCATCGTCGCCTTCGCCGCGTCCGCCATGCCGTTCGCCGCCTGGGCCTGGGAGAGCGTCGAGAGCGACTTGAAGCTCTCGACGCCGGTGAAGCCGGGCGTCGCGGCGTGCTCGGCCCACTTCAGCGCCTCGGGGAGGTTGATCTTCCTCTCGAGGCAGAACTGCGCCGCCTGCTCCCACGCCTGCCAGTCGAAGCCGGTCGCGTTGCGGAGCTGGTTGCGGATCTCGGCGAGGTAGAGGCCGTCGACGTCGGGGACCTCGACGCGGATCGGCACCTCGAGCTCGTCCCAGCGGAGCGCGACCGTCGCCTCCGACGGCTTCCTCTCGACGAAGTCGTACGTCAGCCAGTGCGTGTAGGGCGCCTTCCTCGGCTTCACCTTCACGCGGAGGGCGTCCTCCTTCGCGTCGTAGAAGTAGTGACCCCACGACGTGGAGTTCCTCGAGAAGATGATCGTGAACTCCTCGGGGCCGGGGACCATGAAGAGGCCGTAGGCGCCCGCCGCGAGCGGCTGACCTTCGACCTTCACGTCGTGCGAGAAGCGGAAGACGGTGTTCTCGTTCGCGCCGGCCCGCCACGGGCACTCGTCGCCGCAGGTGCCGAACGCGTCCTTCGACATCCCGTACGGGACGAGGCCGCCCCAGATCTTCCCCCGGCGGTCGGTGCCGTCCGGGCCGACGACCTTCGGGCTGCTGTAGGAGACGGTTACTTCGACGGGGCCGATCCCCTGGGTGACCGACGCCTTCTGGTTGCCGCCGCTCGGCGGGCCGGCGAGGCGCTGGGCGGCCGCGGGAGCCGCGAGGGAGAGTGCGAGGACGAGGGCCGGCGCGGAGCGAAGGCCGGGACGGATCATCGGGACCTCCTCGGGAGCGGACGCGCGGACCCCGTTCCAGGCCCCGGGCTGACCGCTCTTCTTGCGTTCTTTCCCAAGATACGCTGGCGGCGCCGCCGGGTTTCCGGCAGCCTTTCCGCATGCTCGCCTCCCTGCTCCTCGCCGCCAACATGGCGCTCCCTTCCGGGAACCTCCTCCTCGGCCGGGAGGTGGAGGGCCGGGGCCTCAGCGGAGCGCCGGCGGCGACGGACGGCCTCCTCGCGCCCGAGGGGTCGTTCGCCCGGGACGTCGAGGCGGCCGGGCAGGCGGCGAGACTCGACGGGAGAGGCGCCCTTCTCGTCGTCGACCTCGGAACGCCGCGGCCCGTCGGGGCCCTCCTCCTGCAGGCGGACGCGGGGGACGCCTGCACGGTCGAGTCCTCCGTCGACGGGAAGACCTGGACCCGAATCCTGCGGGTCGAGCCGGGCGGCGCTCCGGGCGGGATGCGGACGCGAAGGGTGGAGGTCCCGGCGGCGAAGGAGGTCCGCTACCTCCTCGTCCACGCCGAGGGGGACGAAGGGTCCTGCGCCGTGGGCGAGCTGGCCGCCTTCACGACCGCCCCGGCCGGGTGGACCGAGCCGGTCCCGGCGGCTGGCGCCTCTCCCCCGGCGCTCGCGCTCGACGACCGCCTCGCCGCCTTCAAGGCGCTCGTCGCCCTCGCCGCGGCCGTCCTCCTCGGGTGGGGCCTCGTCCTGGAACGAATGGGCGCCCCGGAGCGGTACGGGAAGCTGCGCGACCGCGCTCTCGCGGCGCTCGGCCTCCTCTCGACGGCGGCCTTCTTCAACTTCGGCCTCTTCCATTTCGGCCGCTATGTCCACGTCGGGGACGCCTACCACTATTTCGTCGGCGTGAAGTACTTCCCCGAGCTCGGCTACCCGGGCCTCTACGAAGCGACGCTCGCCGCGGAGCGTGCCGCGGGCCTCCTCCCTCCCGGGTCCGTCCTTCCCGTGAGGGACCTGGCGACGAACGCCATCGTGGCCGCGAGCGCCGACGAGGCCCTCGCGAGGTGGGAGCCTCGCCTCGGCAGGCGCTGGGAGGCGTTCGTCACCGACGTCCTCTGGTTCCGCACGCGCACGACCCCCGAGGCCTTCCGCCGCTTCCTCGTCGACCACGGCTACAACGCCCCGCCCTCGTGGGGGATCCTCGGCGGCCTCGTGGCGCGGGCGGCAGGGCCCGCCACCGACCGCTCCGTCCTCCTCCTCGCCCTCCTCGACCCGGCCCTGCTCCTCGGAGCGTGGCTTCTCGTCGGACGCGCCTTCGGCTGGCGGACCGCCTGCGTCGCCCTCGTCTTCTGGGGGACGAACTTCCCCGGGCGCTTCACCTGGACCGGCGGCTCCCTCCTCAGGATGGACTGGCTCGCCGCGGCGATGGCGGGCGTCGCCCTCCTCAAGCTCGGGCGCCCGAGGCTCGCCGGATCGGCCCTCGGCCTCGCGACGCTCCTGCGCCTCTTCCCGGGCGCTCTCCTCCTCGGCCTCGGCGCCGCCGCGGCGTGGCGCTTCGCGAGGGAGCGAAGATTCGCGGCCGTCCGGGAGGAGCTGCTCGTGGCCCGGGGGGCGCTCGGGGCGGCGCTCGTCGTCGTCCCGCTGTCGCTTCTGGCCGCGGGCGGCTTCTCGGGCGTGAGGTGGGGCGCCTGGGGAGAGTTCGCCGAGAACAGCCGAAAGCACCTCTCGTCCCCTCTCTCGAACAACGTCGGCCTCGGGACCGCGGTGACGTGGCGCCCCTCGACGCACGGCCGGGCGATCGTGGAGCCCGGGACACGGGAGCCCTGGGCGGCCTGGAAGGACGCCAGGCGCGCCGCCTTCGGGGCAGCGCGTCCGATCCGGGCCCTTCTCGCCGCCGCGTTCCTCGCGGCGGCGGCCTTCGCGCTCCACGGGCG
>CALMDF010000128.1 GCA_937864895.1 uncultured Holophagales bacterium
GCGACGTATTCATCATGTGAAAGCGGGGCAGGGGTGGCGTTCTGGCTGTGGGCGACCGTTGCCGCCAACACGGCCAGCAACATCAGTGCGCACACAATCGCAGTGTACGCGCGGCTGCGCAGCCGGGACGGGCCTCCGGAACCGATTCCAGGGGAGGAGAGCGTCCGAGAGGAGGAAGAGGGCGGCGCCGAGCGAGGCCAGAGCGGCGGGCGAAGTGCCAAGGTGGATGGCCCTGCTGCCGGCCTGGGAGGTCATGACGAGAAGAAGGACCATGTACACGGCCACGGGCGGCCTCAGGCGGGCCGGTACCCCTGGCCAGAGAACCGGGAGGAACGCGCAGCCGATGGCGAAGGAGACGACCCAGGGCGCCCGCGGCGATGCGAAAGGGCTGTCCGTCGTGAAGGCGTAGACGTAGCAGGCGTGAGCGACCAGAAAGCTGAAGAGGCCCGAGCTGAACCGGTTGGAAGGAAGCATGAGGAAGACGTCCCCGAGCAGGGAGAAGCCCAGACCCGCGAGAATCGCGAGGGAGTAGGGAGAGGAGAGGCAGGAGGGCCCGGAGGCCACGAGGAGCAGCAGCAGGGCGGTGCTCAGGGGCTTGAAGACGTACACCAGGGGCTGGTGCCGCCGGGCGTGGGCCGCCACCGTGACAGCGGCCGAAACCGCGAAACACAGACTGATCAGTGCCGGAGTCGTCAGGACGGTCACGAGCGCGTTCTCCCGGGACCTCTTCGAGGGGAGGGCAACACCTCCAGCGGTCGGGGCCAGGAGAGGAAGCCCCGATCGCGAGGCCGGGCGCCGGGGACGCGTCGTCCGGGAAGGGTCAGAGCATCAACTCTCGAATGGAGCCGGCGACGGACAGCACCTGCGGCGAGTTCATCCGTCCGACGATGTTCCGGATGACGGAGCCCATGACCTGCATGGCGCCGGCGATGCCGAGGCTCGCGGACTGCTGAACGATGAATCCGGCGTCGGCGGCCTTGAGGGAGCGCATGAAGTAGTAGTCCAGGCCGCTGCCCGTCAGCTCCACGACCAGGTCGGCGAGGGCCTCCCGGTGCGCGCTCGGGTCACGGGACTTCTCGAGAGCTCCGAGGACCGCGAGGGTCTTCTTGCGGAGGGCGGCGGAGTGGTAGAAGCGGAGAAACGGCCTGGACGGGGACGCCGACGGCGAGCTGGAGGCCCTGGCCCGAGGCGCCCGTTTCGGAGGGGGCTTGCGTGCTGCGACTGTAGCCATGAACGCCATGCTACGCCGTGCGGCCGCCCGGACGGACGATGCGATTCAGGTCAGGCCTCGCGGGGCCTCGCCTGCACGCGGCAGTTCACCTGCTGGCGCAGAATCTTCTCCATCGGCCTGCCCCTGGCGAGCTCGTCGACCAGCTTGTCCAGGTGTCGTATCTGCCTCATCAGCGGATCTTCGACTTCTTCCACACGAACGCCACACACGACGCCCTTGATCAGCTCACTGTTCGGATGAATGGCTGGTGCCTGCGCGAAGAACGTTTCGAAGTCGCTGCCCTGTTGAAGCTGCTGCCGCAGTCCCTCTTCGCTGTATCCGGTCAACCAGCAGATGATTCGATCGACCTCTGCCTTCGTGCGGCCCTTCCGCTCCGCTTTCTGAACGTAGAGCGGATAGACGCTGGCGAAGCTCGTGCCGAAGATGCGGTGCCTGCCCATGGTGACTCCTCGGGGCGCATTGTCGGAAAGCGGCCCGTGCGTTCGCTCGGATGGGGCCGCAAGTCTGGTCCGTTGCAGCCAGGGTGGAGGCTCGCGGAAGGAATGGGCGATGTCGGTCCTTCTGGCATCGGCCTCCGGCTGTCGACAACTGTCGCGTCGTCGCACTATCCGGTCTTCAACGGCCCGGCGACCCTGTACGTACTGAGGATGATGCCGGACGGCATTGCCTTCGTGCCGGCGAGCTCGAATGAGCATGGCGGAGTTCCCTCCGCGACAATGCGCTTCCCGGTGCCCAACAGGACCGGATAGACGACCAGCAGGACCTCATCCGCAAGCCCGTGTTCGAGGAGCTTCGAGGTCAGCGTGGAGCTGCCCGAGAGGATGAGGTCAGCGCCGTCCTGCGACTTGATGCGGCGAGTGCCCTCGACGAAGTCCGGTCCAAGGCCCTCGAACGGACCCCATTGAAGACTCTCGGGACGGTGGGTGACGACGTACTTCGTCGCGGCATTGAGACGGTATGCCATCGGACTGCTCGGCGCATCGGGCCAGAAGCCCGACCAGAGATCGTAGGTACGACGGCCGAGAATCAGATCGAAGCTCTCTCCATACGCGTCGAGCATCGCGTCTCGACCGGCGGGTGTGCGATAGGGCGCGGTCCAGTCGCTGTAGGGGAAGTTCCCGTCGTCGGCGGAGTGCTGAATCACCCCGTCCAGCGAGATGTGCTCGATGAGCCTGAGCTTTCTCATTCGAATCTCCGTGTTCCGGAGTCGGAGTTGTCGAACTCCTGGAGGTGGGTCGCGCCTGGGCGGGCGACGGTTGTGGGAATGCCGACGTGGTGGTAGCGCCACCCGAGCTGGGCCGTGACGGGAGGTGGCTCGTCATCGCGCCTCCGGGTGAAGTGCAGGCCGTTCGGGATGGGCTCGGACGCGGGTGCGGGTCTGTCGGGCACGGATACCTCGTGAGGAAGTGGATGCCAGAGAAGGCGACGGCGCAGGGTGGCCTCGTCGCGTGCGTCAACGCCGGGCGGAGCGAAGTCCGCCGGTCGCCGGATCCGGTATCGTTGAAGTGATCTCGCGAGCGTGTCGTCGGGATTGGCGCCACACCATCGGCGCATGGTGAGCCGCTTCTTCTCGTCAGAGACGAATCCGGCCTCATCGCCATGGATGAACCGCATCACCGGCGAGCGCAGCGTCGCGGAGCGAGGCCGGTTCATGCGGAGGTGCGGCTGCGCCCCGGAGGAGGTACGGTATCTGCGGGTGCCAGGACCACTTCCTCAGGAGACCATAACGGCGTCCAGGGGTCGGCGGATCGACATGGGCATGGGCTGCGCCCTGCCGAAACGAATGACGAGATCGGGGCGGCGTCCCGGGATGCCCAGCCAGTCGGCGAAGCCCGGTCTGACCTCCGGCACCTCGATCGGCATGTTCACATGCGCATGCCGGATGCCGAGGACCGTGGCCTGCAAAGCCATTCGTTCGAAACTCCGCCCGACCTGAATCCAGCCTTCAGGGCCCTCCTTCTCGGCGACGAACACCGCAAGGGCGGCGGATGACCGAACCTGTCGCGAGTACTTCCCGTTCTCTGCATCCTTCCTGAAAGCGAGGCCGAAAAGCACCGGGCCAAGCCAGCCCGGCGCGCTGGGACTACCGGAACACCTGCCCAGAAGGCCGTCGCCCTTCTTCAGTGCCTCGGCCGGATTGAAGCGGATCCACTCCTTCAGCTCGCGGACGAAAGCCGGGCTGTCCATCTGAGCGCCGTTCCCCTGCTGAATGAACTCGATTGCCTGCTCCAGTCGGGGCCGTTCCGTGATGAGCAGCACCTCCACTCCGGGCATCGAGGCAGCCTTTTCGAGCTGACGCAGCTCTGAGGTTGCCAGGACGTGGCCGTCGAATGCCGATCTCGTTGACTGGCGGAGGGGTATCGCGCTGCAGAGATCCAGATCGGTACCGGGATGCATGCCCGGGCTTTTCCCGAGGAAGACGCTTGCTGCAGTTCCTTCGCCCTCGAGCGTCGTTGCAATGACCTCCGCGAGCCGGCTGCTCGCGTTCGCGGCGATGGCGGCGTTCTCTGCGGCACATCCGAGAGATACGAACAGGTGGTGATCGTCAGGATCGACGATTGGTGTTCGCCGCGAGAAATCGGGGAGGATGTCGATGCCGTTCGCTGTAAGCCGGAACCGCCAGGGCTGGGTGTTATGGGAGTTGGACGCAAGGGTCGCAAAGCGGACGAGATCCCGGAGATCGGGCTGGGTCGGAAGTCCTGCGCGCGCAGCGCGCACGGCGTCGTCATAGCGGCTCATGCCACCTCCTCTGCGAATCGAAAGTCTTGCGTCTGGCATCGGCGGCGAACGAAGCGAGGCTGCCGCATGCCGGGGTCGGGTGAGAAGCCGTTCTCATGGATGCGGCGAGGATTTCTGGGATGCGTGCCGACGGGCTCCGTGACGAAGGCCAACGCCGCGTCGAGCGCTGCCGTCCCTTCGGAGCCCGAGAGCGAGTCGCGTGCCTCGACCGCATGGACCGCCGTGCGCGTCGCGAACTGCGGAAGCGGCTTTGGTTGGCATGCCTTTCTTCGCGGCAGGGGTCCGTTCTCGCACCCGACGGCTGGCGTCAGTGACGAGCGCAGCGCCGTGGAGTGCTCCTCTGCACGCGAGGTTACGCGCTGGAACGTCGAGGAGGAGGCGAGAATGCCAGCCTCTCGAAGGCCAGGGCGGCTGCGGCTCCGGCAGCGTACATGAGCAGGTCGGCGGGGTCGAAGGTGCGGCCGAAGAGTGGGATGCCGAGGTACTGACTGCCCTCGACTGCGGTGCCGATGAAGAAGACGAGGCCCGGGCGGCTGAGAGGATGACGTAGTACGTGAACGGCGGGGGGAGGGACTCCGGG
>CALMDF010000129.1 GCA_937864895.1 uncultured Holophagales bacterium
GCTCCTGCCCTCGGTCGTCCGCCGCGTCCTCGAGGAAGGCGACCGTCCGGTGGAAGTGGGCTTCGACAAGGACGAGGTCGCCTATACGCCGGGAGCGGTCGCAAGGACCGTGGCCCATCGGGCATCGATCACCGTCATCGAGGGGTGCAACAAGAACTGCACCTTCTGCGTCGTGCCGACCACGCGGGGCCGGGAGAGAAGCCGTCGTTTCGCCGACGTCGTCGAGGAGAGCGAGCGGCTCGTCGACTCCGGAGTCATCGAGATCGAGCTCCTCGGCCAGACCGTGAATGCCTACACGGACCCGGTCTCAGGCGAGAGCTTCGCGAGCCTCCTCCGGGCCGTTTCAAAGATTCGGGGCCTTCGCCGCCTCAGGTTCGTCACCTCGCACCCGAAGAACTTCGGTGAGGACCTCATCGCCGCGATGGCCGAATCCGACGTCGTCTGCCCGTCGCTCCACCTCCCGTTCCAGTCCGGGAGCGACGGCGTCCTCCGGAGGATGAAGCGGCAATACAACCGCGCCGAATATCTCGACCTCGTAGGTCGGCTCCGCCGGGCGATTCCCGGTCTCGCGATTTCGACGGACATCATCGTCGGCTTTCCGGGCGAGACGGATGAGGACTTCGAGGCGACCCTATCGCTCCTCTCCGAGGTCGGATTCGGCTCGGTCTACTGTTTCACTTACTCGCCACGCCCTCTCACGGCGGCAGCCCGATGGGAGCAGGACGTGCCCGTTCCGGTCGCTCAGGACCGCCTGGCGAAGCTGAACGATCACCAACAGGCGATCCAGCTTCGTGCCCACGAAGCGATGGTTGGGGAAATCCTCGAGGTCCTCGTCGAGGGAATGGACAAGAAGGGCCGCCGCGTCTCGGGGCGATCGCCCTACAACCACCTCGTGAACATCGACGGAATTCCGGGGACACCGCCCGGGACATTCGTCCGCGCGGTCGTCGAACGTGGGCTCGGGAACTCCCTTCTTGCACGCCCGTTGCGCATCGAAGAGTCTTCCTCCGCCGGCACGACAGTCGCGCCTTGAATCGGGCGGCCGGCGCCCCCAGATTCGAGGCAGAAGGGGATTCGCCGTGACCGTCAGAATGGACGTCAAAGCCCTCATCGTCGACCCGATCGCGAACATGCCTGTCGTCATCCTGCGCGATGCCGAGGACAAGAGCTTTCTGCCGATCTGGGTCGGAGTCTTCGAGGCTAATGCCATCGCCCTTCAACTCGAAGGCGTGAAGACGCCGCGTCCCATGACTCACGATCTCCTCAAGGAAATGATCGCGACGCTGAACGCTTCCGTCGAGCGCGTCGTCATCACGAAGCTCCACGAAAACACGTTCTACGCCGAGATCCACCTGCTCGCCGCCGACAGGCCTCTCGTGGTCGACAGCCGGCCTTCCGACGCGATCGCCCTGGCCCTGCGAACCTCTTCGCCTGTCTTCGTAGAGGAGGCCGTGCTCGAAAAAAGCCGGGCCCAGGACGACTCGGCCGAGGCACAGAGCCACGAGCGGCTTCGGAAGTGGTTCGAGGAAGCGGACCCGGAATCCCTCGGCAAGTACAAGATGTGAGGCAGGGGAGTCCCGCTGGCGCAGGGACGCCCTGGAGTCACCCCCCAAACGTCTCTGCCTTAGTGAGTTGCGGCTTGCCTTGAGAACGGGCGCTTCAGACCGTATCCTCGCCGCCTCCCATGATCATCGCGATCACAAACCAGAAGGGCGGGGTGGGCAAGACGACGACCGCCATCAACGTCGCCGCGGCCCTCGCCCAGAAGAATCTCCGCACACTTCTCGTCGATCTGGACCCTCAGGCAAACTCGACGATGTCCTACCTCGACCGCCGCTCCATCGGAGCGTCGATGTATGACGTCCTCGTGGATCCTGACGCCACGGTCTCGTCCGTCATCTGCGAGACGAACTTCCCGGGGCTCTCCGTGGCTCCCGCCAAGATCTCGCTCGCGAAGGTCGAGTCGAAGCTCATCGGCGAGATCGACGGCCACTACCGGCTGAAGGACAAGATGGCGGAGGTCGCGTCGAACTATGACGCGATCCTGATCGACACTCCGCCCACCCTCGGGATGATCACGGTCAACGCCATGGTCGCATCGAGCCACATCATCATCCCGATCCAGTCGTCGTATTTTGCGCTGGAGGGAACCGACGACCTTCTCGAGACGATCGAGAAGATCAAGAGCCGACCCAACCCGAACCTGCAGATCCTCGGGGTCGTGATCACCCTTCACGACCGGCGGACCGTTCTCGGCCGCGACATCCAGAAGCAGATTGACACGGTCTTCCAGGGAAAGCTCTTCAAGACGACGATTTCCAAGTCGGTCCGGCTCGAGGAGTCCCCGGCCTATCGTGAGTCGATATTCACGTTCGCCCCGAGATCGACGGGCGCCTCCGAGTACTACAGCCTGACCGAGGAGATCCTCGAACGTGTCTAAGCGACGTGGACTCCCTGAGACGTCCCGCATGCGCCACGATCCGCACTTCGTCGATCAGCTCTTCCGCGGAGAGGAGATTTCCGTAGGACGGCGCATCGCGCTGAACCTGATCGAGGCCAACCCGGACCAGCCCCGGAGCATCCTCGGAGACCTCTCCGATCTCAAAGCATCGATCGAAGCGAAAGGCGTCCTCGAGCCGATTCTGGTCAGGCCCCGCGAGGACGGCCGGTTCACGATCATCTCGGGCGAGCGCCGTTTCAGGGCCGCTATGGAAGCGGGCCTGAACGACGTTCCCTGCATCGTCTTCGACGTCAGCGATGCCGAAGTCGTGGAGATCGCGCTCATCGAGAACCTGCAGAGGAAGGACCTGAGCCCCCTGGAGGAGGCGGACGGGTACTCGACGCTTCAGGAAAAACACGGATACACACACGAGCAGATTGCGAGGGCGGTAGGGAAGTCCCGAGTGACGATCACCGAAACGCTCTCCCTGGCTCGGCTGCCGCTCCGGGTCAGGGACGAGTGTCGGCGCGCCGACATACGGTCCAAGTCATTTCTTCTCGAGGTCGGGCGACTCCCCACTGAACCCGCGATGCTCGATGCCATCGCGCGGCATGGACTGAGGCCTTCTGAACCAGCCCT
>CALMDF010000130.1 GCA_937864895.1 uncultured Holophagales bacterium
AGTTCTCCTCGAGGAGGGATCCCTTGAACATCCGGAGGACGGCCATGCCGATGACCGCGGCGGGGTAAGTGGCGGCGATCGTCATCCCGGCCTTCAGGCCGAGGTAGGCATTCGCGGCGCCCAGGATGACGGCCATCAAAAGCCCGAGGACGAGCGCCCGCCCGGTGAACTCCGACATCGTCGAGCTCGCCGGCACGAACGGCTGAAACGGTTTCTCACTCATTCCGGAAGATCCTCCCTCGCGATCTGTAGGCTGCTTGAACGGAATATCGGCCAAAGGCGCATCAAACGCGGATTCTACACGGGCGAAGGACGGTCCCGGCCCGGGAGAAAAGGCCTTCCGGGCGGGCCGCGGGTCCCTCGCCGCCGCGCCGCCGGGTGGCGTGGTGTGACCTCACGCCGCGCCACGCCCATCGGGCCCTTGCCGGTCTCCCTACGGGACGACGGCGACGTGGAAGTGCGCCTCGAGCGTCTTCGGCTCGTACGACGCGGGGAGCGGCGGGAAGGGAGAGGACTTCTCGACCGCGGCGAGGGCCGCCTTGTCCCACGCCTTCACTCCCGACTCCATCGAGACGAAGGCCGACTGGACGCGCCCGTCCCGGCTGATGACGGTCTGGACGACGCACTTCTTCCCGACGGCGGGAGCCGTGGACGGCGCCTTCCAGACGCCCGCGACCTTCTGGAAGACCTGCTTCTGGTACGCCGGGTCCTTGAGCGTCGACTGGAAGTAGACGTTCAGCGACGGGCGTCCCGCGGCGAGCGCGGGGAGAACGCCGACGGCGAGGAGGAGGCCGGCGAGAAGCGGTCCTCCCGTGCGGCGAGCGGTCCGGGGTTCGCTCACCTCCGCTCCTCCGCTACGCCTTCTTCGAGAAGGACTCGACCACGAGGAGCTCCCTGCCGTCCTTCATCCGGCAGACCTTTCCTTTCACCTCGAGCTTCACCTTCCCGTGATCCGCGGCGGCCCTGACCCCGTCGACGTCCTTCGTGCCGGGACAGAACGGGAGGTATCCCTCGCGGCCGTCGGCCTTGAAAACCGGGTTGCAGCTTTTCGCCGTGTGGAGGTCGCAGTGCTCGCAGAGGACGGTTCCGGTCAGCGTGACGACGGTCTCGGAGACCGGGTTGCACTGCGCCGCGCCGGCCTTCTCCGTTTCCGCGCAGCAGGAGGCGCCCTTCTTCGGGGCGGTGTTGGCGGGAGCGGGGGCTGCGAAGGCGCCGGTGGCGGAGAGGGCGAGGGCGGCGGAGAGGGCGACGAGGGTGCGCTTCATCGGGATCTGCTCCTTCGACTTCGATCGGTCGACCGGGAGGACGCCGCGGGGAGAGAATACCTCCGCGCCGCGAGGGGCCCGGCCTCCCGACCGCGTAGGAACACAGCCCGCACGGTCACTCCCCTCGGGCGGCCTGGCGCGACCGTCGCGCCCGCCCGGAGACATCGATGACGAACAGTCCGGCTCGTGTCCCGCCGCTCCTCGCCCTCGGGCTGCTCGGAGCGGCGATCGCCCTTCCCGCCGCTCCCGCGTCCCTCTCGGTTCCGCCCTGCGCCGTCCCGAGCTTCGCCCCGGGCGTTCCCCTCCCGGTGCCGGCGGAAACGACCTGGGCCGTCCCCGTGGGCGTGGGAGACGTGAACGGCGACGGCGCCCCGGACGTCGCGCTCTCCACTCTTTCGGAGGGGTCGATCCTCCTCTTCCGCAACGACGGGCGGGGCGGCTTCCCCACCGTCGAGAAACTCGACGTCGGGACGACCTTCTTCACCGCGCTCCTCGCCGACGCCGACGGCGACGGACGCGCCGACGTCGTCGCCGTCCGGGCCCTGGGCGACACGCCCCCTTTCCGGGCCTCCCTCGCCGTGTGGCGATCCACGGGGACCGGCTTCCTGCCGCCGCCCCCCACCGAGCCGGTCCTCTCGGCCTCCGGCTTCGTTCCGCTCTTCGCCGACGTCGACGGGGACGGGCGCGGGGACCTCCTCCTCTTCGCCGCCGCCGGGTCCCCGTCGGACTCGCCGTACTTCTCCTGGCTGCGCAACCTGGGAGACGGCCTTTTCTCCTCCCCGAGGGCGATCCCGGCCGCCGAAGGGTACGCCGTGAACGCCGCCGCGGAGATGGACGGCGACGGCCACGTCGACCTCGTCGTCTCGAAGTTCGACACGGTCGCCTCGAGCCGGCTCCGGGTCCTCGCGGGGGACGGCGCCGGCGGGTTCGTCGAGGGAGCCGCCTTCGGGGCGGGGCTCCCCGTCAACGGCGTCGTCGTCGCGGACCTCGACGTCGACGGGAGGCCCGACCTCGTCGTCTCGCGGAACTACAAGTTCCTCGGGGTCGTCGAGACGCTCCTTGCCGACGGGGCGGGCGGATTCCGCTCGACCTTCTCCGCGGATGCGACGGCGCCGTCAATCGACGCCGGGGACGTCGACCGGGACGGCACGCCCGACCTCGTCGTCTCGTCCCCTTCCACGTCGGTCGGCCTGACGGTCTTCGTCGGGGACGGAGAGGGAGGCTTCCCGCGGCGGACCCCCCTCGAGCCCGGGAGCGGGAGGATCGAGCTTGCGGACTTCGACCGCGACGGTGTGCCGGACCTCCTCCGCGTCCCCGGCTCGCCGCCGGACCCGGCCTCCGTCCTCCGGAACAACTGCCGGGCGGGCGAGGCCTCGCGAACGCTCCTCGTCCCAGTCGTGGCTTCCCTGCCGGGGGCGAACGGGGTCCGCTACGCGACGCGCCTCACCCTGACGAACCGCTCCCCCGTGACCTCCGTCGTCGAGGTCCGGTTCACCCCGGCCGAAGGGACCGGCGGGACGGGCCTGATGACGCTCGCCGGGGACGGGCAGATGAGCGTCGACGCGGGCGCGCTCCTCACGAGCCTCGGCATTCCCGTCCCCGATCCCGCGCGGATCTTCGGGACGCTCCGGCTCACCGCGACCTCGCTCGCAGAGCCCGACGACTTCGCTTCCGAAGCCTGGGTCTCGGTCACGCGGCCGGGCGACGCCTTCCCTTCGAGCGGCGTCTCCTTCCCGGCGGTCCCCGTGGAAGAGACCTTCGACGGGTCGGTCCTCCTCGGCGGGCTTCGCGAGGACGGCCGCGACCGGACGAA
>CALMDF010000131.1 GCA_937864895.1 uncultured Holophagales bacterium
CCTCGCCGAGCTCCCCGCCGCGGGTCCCGGCGAGGTCGCTGCCGCCGTCGCCGCCGCGCGGGCCGCCGCCCCGTCCTGGGCGGCCCTCCCGATTCGAGAGCGGGTCGCGGCCCTGAAGCGCTGGCGCCGGGAGGTCCTGGACGACCAGGAGCTCCCGCGGATCCTCGTGAGGGAGAGCGGCAAGCCCCGGCAGGAAGCCGAGTCGATGGACCTCTTCTACTTCTGCGAGCTCGCCCGGTTCGTCTGCGCGGCCGCCCGGGCGGCGCTCGCGCCGGAGGTGCGCGGGTCGCTCGTCGTCGCCCCGCGGAAGACCGTCGTCCACCGAGTCCCGATGGGAGTCGTCGGCGTGATCGGCCCGTGGAACTTCCCGATCCTCAACAACGCCGCCGACGCGCTCGCGCCGCTCGTGGCGGGGAACACGGTCGTCCTGAAACCGTCGGAGGTGACGCCGCTGACGTCCTTCCGGATGGAGGCGCTCTGGCGGAGGGCGGGGAACCCGCCCGACGTCTTCCGCGTCGTCGCGGGAAGGGGCGACGCGGGCGCAGCGCTCGTCGACCTCGCGGACGGCGTCATGTTCACCGGCGCCGTCGCGACCGGCCGGAAGGTGGCCGCACGCTGCGGCGAGCGGCTCGTCCCGTGCGTGACGGAGCTCGGAGGGAAGTCTCCCTTCCTCGTCCTCGCCGGGGCCGACCTCCCGAGGGCGGCGGCGTCAGCGGCCTGGTCGGCGTTTTTTCACAGCGGGCAGGCCTGCATCCGGACGGAACGGATCCTCGTCGAGGAGAGCGTCGCCGGCGAGTTCGAGAGGCTCTTCGTGGAACGGGTGAAGGCGCTCCGCCAGGAGGCCCCGGACCCGGAAGGGAGACGGGAGCACGACCTCGGCGCCGTCACCTTTCCACGCCAGCTCGAGGTCGTCGCGCACCAGATCGACGACGCGCTTTCGAAGGGGGCGCGGGTCGTCGCGGGCGGGCGCCGCCGGAGCGGCCTCGCCGGGAACTTCTTCGAGCCGACCGTCCTTTCCGGGGCGACGCCGGAGATGGAGGTCTTCCGCGAGGAGACGTTCGGCCCGCTCGTCCCGCTCCTCCGCGTGAAGGACGCCGAGGAGGCCCTCCGGCTCGCCAACGACTCCCACCTGGGCCTCAACGCCACCGTCTGGGGCCCGGAGACGAAGGCCCGCGGGCTCGCGAGGCGGATCGAGTCGGGGAACGTCATCGTGAATGGGGCCCTCCTCCACTACAACGTCGTCTCCGCGCCGCTCGGGGGCGTGAAGGCGAGCGGCGTCGGGGCCCGGCACGGCGTCGAGGGGATCCGCGCGTGGACCCGCGTGAGGGCGATAAACGTCACGCGGCCGCTTCTCGGGCCCGTCGACCGGCTCCTCCAGGCGAGGTTCGGCTTCCCCTACGACCGCCGCGTCCTCGGTCTCCTGCGCCGCGCGATGAGGCTTCTCTACCGCGGCCGCTGACGATTCCGGGGCCCGGGCGGGCGGGCGTCTACAATCCGCCGCCATGAAGGCGATCCTCCGCGCCCCGCTGGCGCTGCTCCTCGTTACTTCGACCCTCCCCGCCGCGGCCCAGGCGCCGAAGCCCGCCCCGACCTCGTCCTCCCCGTCCGGCTCGGCCGTCGTCGGCACGGCCCCGCAGGCCCCCCCCGGCGCCAAGCCGGCCGAGATCCAGGACCTGAGGGTCCTCGGACCGGCCGCGAAGGACGCGTGGCAGCTGGAGCGCCTCGGCGTCGCCGCCGTCGAGAAGAACGAGCTCGGCAAGGCCCGCGAGTTCTTCGAGGAGTCCTGGAAGGCGGGCGAGCTCCCGACGGCCCCCTACAACCTCGCCTGTCTCGACGCGCGCGAAGGAAAGCCGGACGCGGCCTTCCGTCAGCTCGACCGGGCCGTGGCGGCCGGGTTCGACGACGAGGCCACGCTCGCGAAGGACACGGACCTCGCGTCCCTCCGGGGCCGGCCGGAGTTCGCCCGGATCGTCCAGGGGGTGAAGGCGAACCGCGTCGCGGGCGACGCGGCCGTCGTGAAGGAAGGGCTCTTCGTCTCCCCCGGCCGCGCGCCGAGGGCGATCCTCCTCCTGCTCCACGAGGTCAACTCCGACCCGATGGCCGTGGCGAGCCCGTTCATGGCGGAGGCGAAGGCCCGGGGGCTCTTCGTGGCGGCTCCCCGCGGCCCGGCGCGTTCCGGGAAGAAGCGCTTCGGGTGGGGATCCGCCGACCGGGCCCTCGACGCGCTGAAGCGCGCGGTGGCCGAAGCCCGGGGCAGGGCGGGGAACCTCCCGCTTCCCGTCGTCGTCGTCGGCGCGGGACGGGGCGGGAAGCTCGGCCTCGAGGTCGCGGCGAGAACCCCCGGCATGTTCTCGGGGGTCGGCTCGATCGGGGGCGTCTTCGACCCCGGTCCCGGGGGGGCCGCGGCGGTGGCGGGCCTTCGGGGGATACCCGTCTTCCTCGGGGTCGGCAAGAGCGCCACCCCGGGGCTCCTGAGGGCGATGCAGCAGGGGCGCGAGAACCTGGAGAAGCTCGGGCTGAAGCCCGCCTGGGGCGAGTGGCCGGGCTCGGGCGAGGGGCTCCCGACGAACGCCGTGAAGGCGGCTGGCGAGATCCTCGACGTGCTCGCGCCGGCGCGCTGAGTCGCGCCGGCGCCCCCGCGCCGGAGGCCGTTCGTCAGAATCCGGGGCCGGTCGCCTCGACGACCTTCAGAAGGTCCCCGTCGGGATCGAGGACGAGCGCGACCGCCGGGAGACCTCCGGGCGCCGGGAGCGTGAACGCCTCCTCGGCCTTCGTCACGTCCACGACGAGGGTCGAGGCGGCGGACGTGGCGGAAAAGACTCGGAGGGCGAGCGGGAACCGGTAGTGGGACGTGTCGCCGGGACCCGGCTCGGGATGGACGACGGGGTGCGTCTGCGCCTGCCGGACCGTCACCTCGACGCGGCCGTCCGGGAGGTTCCGGTACGAGGCCCGGAGGACGGGACGGTACGGCGTCTCGACCCACTGGTCGAAGAACTGCTTCAGGTCGCGGCCGGAGAGCTTCTCGAAGACGGCGCGCAGGTCGGCGCGCGTCGCGTTTCCCCGCTCGTGCCTTCGCCGGTACTCGCGGAGCGAGGCGAAGAAGGTCTCGTCCCCGACGGCCCGGCGAAGCATGTGGAGCGCCCACGCCCCCTTTTCGTAGACCGCCCCGGTGTACCGGAACGGGTCCTCGGCGGGCGCGACCACCGGCGGGCCGAGCTGCCCCGCGTAGAGGCCGTCGTCGTACAGGTTCGTGAGGAGGCGGCCGGGGGCCTGGCCGGACGTGCGCTCGAAGTAGAGGACCTCCGAGTAGGTCGCGAACCCCTCGTTCAGCCAGATATCGTCCCAGGTCCTCATCGTCACCTCGTCCCCCCACCACTGGTGGGCGAGCTCGTGGACGAGGAGGCCGGTCAGGTCGCGCGAGGCGTTTCCGAGGAGCGAGGCGCCGATGAGGGTCATCGTCGGGTGCTCCATCCCTCCGCCGAAGCTCCCCTCGACGATCCCGTACTTCGTGTCGAGGTAGGGGTACTCGCCGAAGATCGAGGCGAGGACCTCGAGGTGGCCGACCATCGACGCGACCCTCGCCCGGTTGAAGGAAGCGTGCTCGGGCACGACGTAGCCGACGACGGGCATCGTCCGCGCGCCGTCGAGGGAGCGGTACTCGGCGGAGATCGTCGCGTAGCGTGCGACAGCGACGGAGACGAGGTAGGTCGGGATCGGCTGGGGGAGCTTCCAGGTCCACGTGACCTTTCCGGTGCCGGCCGGAGCCGAAGAGCCGCGCCCGGCCGAGGCGGCGACGTAGCCCTCGGGGACCGTGACGGCGACCGTCGTCACGGCCTTGTCGGCCGGGTCGTCCACCGAGGGCCAGAAGGTCCGGGCGTCGAAGGGCTCCGAGAGGGACGAGACGGCCGGACCGCTCGACGGGGCCGTCCAGAACGTCAGGGCGCCGCCGGAGAGCGGCGTTCCGGCCCACCGGACTGCGAGCGTCGTCCGTTCCTCCGAGCGGAGGGGCGGGTCGAGAGGGATCGCGAGGACGTCGGACGAGGCGGTGTACGAGGTCAGGGGACGCCCGTCGCGCTCGACGGAGCCGACCACCATGTTGTCGGCGAGGTCGAGCCGCACCTCGGAGAGGCCGTCCCGGAGCGACGAGATGCGGATGGCCGCTCTCCCCGCGATCGCGAAGACCGCGGGGTCGAGCTCGAACGCCAGATCGTAGGTCAGGACGTCGTAGCCGCGCTCGATACCCTCCGGCGAGAGGGGGCCCCGGCCGGTGGAGGTCCGGGCGAGGTCCGACCCGAGCGCCCGCGCCCGCTTGAAGCGGCCCTCGAGGTGCTCCGCCCTCTGCGGGAGGTCGTGCCTCCCCCGGTCCGGGAGCGCGCGGGCGCCGAATCCGGCGGCGCCGAGGAGGGCGGCGAGGAGCAGGGGGCGGGGGGAGAGCTTCCTCATGGGGCCTCCGTGGTCAGAGCGCCGGAGCCAGCTCTTCCGCGCGGGCGATCCGCTCGCCGAGCCCGAGTCCGTCGCGCCAGGAGCCCGTCACGACGAGACGCGGGCGCTCCCCCCCGGCGTTGACCTCGGCGAGGTCCTCGTCGAGGAGGGTGAGGGTCGCGTGGTGGCCGAGGGGCAGGCGGGGGAGCGCGGCCGGCCACTTCAGGACCCGGCCGTGGGTCCGCGGGCCGAGGGCCGGGTGGAGCCTTCGCACCTCGGCCTCGGCGAGCGCGAGGAGCCCGCTCTCCGTAAGGTCCGGGAGCGAGGGGTCGAGCGCGCCCCCGAAGAACGAGGTCGTGAGGGCGAGGCCCCCGGGGACGCGGGAGGGGAAGAGCGAGGAGAGGTAGAGGACGCCGAGGGAGCGGAACCCCTCGCCGCGGGGGATGAGGACGCCGAAGCCGCGCGGCGCGGCGTCCTCCCGCTCCGTGTGGAACGCCTGGAGGACGACGGCGAGGCGCGAGTAGGCGATGGCGCCGAGTCGCGAGGCCGACCGCGGGAGGCGCGTCCCGAGATGGGTCGAGAGGCTCTGCGCGTCGAGCGTCGAGACGAGCGTGTCTGCCGGGTAGACGGTGCCGTCGGCGATGTGGATCCTCCAGGCGGCGCCCTCGCTCCCGGCCTCGAACGGCCCCTCGACGGCGGCGACCTCCGCGTTCAGCTCGATCCTGACCCCCTCCCGCTGGCTTCGCTCGACGAGCCGTTCGGCGAGCGTCGAGAGGCCGTTGCGGAAGCTGATCGTCCGCGCGCGGAAGCGCGGCGGGGGCGCCTTGGGCGCCTTCAGGAGGTCCCGGAGGACGCTTCCGGAGCGCGCCTCGGCCTCCCAGAGCTTCGGGAAGGCGCTCCTCGCCGAGATCGTCGCCGGGTCGTCGGCCCAGACGCCCGAGACGAGCGGACCGGCGGCCCAGCGGGCGAACTCGTCCCCGAACCGCCGGGCGAAGAAGTCGTGGGCCGGCTCGTCGTCGAGAGAGGCGGGGCGCGGGGCGACGAACGCCTCCTTCAGGACGCGCAGCTTGCCCCCGGGCGAGATCGCCGACGTGAGGACCGCGGGGAGGCCCGGGACGACGGAACGGGCCCTTCCGTCCCGCACGATCCAGCGGGGAGCCATCGGATCGGCGACGAGGACGTCGTCCCCGAGATCGAGGTCGGAGACGAGCCGCTCGGCCGCGGGCGTCGTCCGGAGGGTGTTCGGCCCCGCCTCGAGGACGAGGCCCTCCTCGCGGAGCGTCCGGAGGGTCCCCCCCGGCTGAGGCCCCTCTTCGAGGACGAGGATGTCGTCCCCGGGCGCCGGGTTCTGGTTCCGGCGGAAGGCGAGGGCGAGGCCGGTCATTCCCCCGCCCAGGATGACGATTCGCCTCAGCCGCTTCCTCCCGGGAGGAGCGCCTTCCTGCTGACGTCGGCGAGCGCCTCGATGAAGGAGGGGTGATCGTTCAGCCCGTCGACGGCGGCGTAGACGGGGATGCCGAGCGCGCGGGCCTCGTCGGCGAAGAGCATCCGGATCTCGTAGAGGGTCTCGACGTGGTCCGAGACGAACGCGACGGGGCAGACGAGGACCTGCTTCGCCCCTTCGCGGGCGAGCTCGGCGAGGACCTCGTTCGTCGAGGGGCCGAGCCAGGCGATCGGGCCGAGCTTCGACTGGTACCCGAGACGGGACCGGAACCGCCGGCCGAGCCGCTCGTCGATGAGCGCGCAGGTCGCCTCGATCTGCTTCGGGTAGGGGTCCTTCCGCTTCTCGATCGTCGAGACGGGGAGGGAGTGGGCCGAGTAGAGGAGGACCGTGGCGGACGGATCCTTCACGGGGAGACGCTCGGCCGCCTCCTCGATCCGGGCGGCGTGCGCGTCGAGGAATCGCGGCTCGTCGTACCAGGCGTCGGGGGCGTTCACCCGCGCGGGGCGCCAGCCCATCTTCCCGAGCGACTCGTCGACCCTCGCGAAGGAGCCCTTCGTCGTCGTGACGGAGTACTGCGGGTAGAGCGGCAGGACGAAGAGGCGCGTCACGCCCGCGGCGCGGAGCTCGGGGAGGACGTCCTCGACGAGCGGCGCGCTGCACGTCATGGCCGACCGGACGATCGGCGGCTCCCCGGGCCAGGAGGATGCGAGCGCCGCCTCGAGGAGCAGGGCCGACTTCTCCGTCCAGCAGCGGATCGGGGACCACCCGATCTTCTCGTAGGTCTTCGCCGACTCCGGCGCGCGCGTCGTCGCGATGGTCCAGGCGATCGCCTTCCGGAGCGGCGAGAACGGGATACCCAGGACCTCCGGGTCCGCGAAGAGCCGGTAGAGGAAGCCCTTCAGCTCCTCGCGCTTCGTCGGTCCGCCGAGCTGGACGAGGAGGATCCCTGTCCTCTCGGCGGCCATCAGAGGGTCCTGGAGAAGATCTTCGGCTGGTCGGCCGGGCGCTTCAGGAGGTACGGGTCGAAGAGCATCGCCACGTTCCGGATGAAGATCCGGCCGAGCGGCGTCACGCGGATCTCGTCGGTCCCGGGCTCCACGAGGCCGTCCTCGACGAACGAGGGCAGCTCGGCGACCTCGCGCGCGAACTTCTCGTCGAAGGAGGCGAGTCCGAACTGCTCCTCCACCTCGCGCTTCTTGATGACGCAGTGGCAGAGGAGGTTCGTGATGACGGTCCTGCGGAGGTGGTCCTCGTCCGTCAGGCGCCACCCCTTGATCGTCGAGGGGCGCCCCGCGGCGCACGCCTCGTGGTAGGCGGCGTAGTCCTTCGTGTTCTGGACGTAGACGTCGTCGATCTGCGCGATTGCCGAGACGCCGAGGGCGTAGAGGTCGACCCCGGCGTGCGTCGTGTAGCCCTGGAAGTTGCGCCAGAGGGTGCGGTCCTCCTGCGCGCGGGCGATCTCGTCGTGGGGGAGGGCGAAGTGGTCCATCCCGATGTAGACGTAGCCCGCGGCGGAGAAGCGCTCGATCCCCGAGACGAAGATCGCGAACTTCTCGGTCCCTTCCGGCAGGTGCGCGGCGAGGACCCGCTGCGGCTTCTTCAGCCAAGGGACGTGGGCGTAGGAGTAGACGGCGAGACGGTCCGGACGGAGCGTGAGGACCTGGTCGACGCTGTGGGCGAACCCCTCGAGCTTCTGGCCCGGGAGGCCGTAGATCAGGTCGAGGTTGAGCGACTCGTAGCCGAGCCCGCGCGCCGCGTCGACGAGCGCCTTCGTCATCTCGAAGGGCTGGACGCGGTTCACGAGCTCCTGGACCTCGGGGTCGAAGTCCTGGACTCCCATCGAGACGCGGTTCCAGCCGTGGCGGCGGAGGACCGCGAGGTGCTCGGCCGTCGTGACGCGGGGATCGACCTCGACGGAGATCTCGGCTCCCGGCGACGGCCGGAACGCGTCGAGGAGGTGCTCCGCGAGGGCGTCGGCCTGCTTCGGGGTCAGGTAGGTCGGCGTCCCGCCCCCCCAGTGGACCTGGACGACGGGGCGCGAGCGGTCGACCCGGGCGGCCAGGAGGTCGATCTCGCGGTGGAGGTCGGCGAGGTATCCCTCGATCTCCCCACGATCCTCTCCCTTTCGCTCGGGCTTCGGGACGACCTTCATGAAGCAGCCGCAGAACCAGCACTGCTCGTCGCAGAAGGGGAGGTGGACGTAGAGGGAGATCGGCCTCTTCGCCGCGTTCGCCCGCTCGCAGGCGGCCTCGAAGTCGGCGGGACCGATCGCGTCGGTCCACTCCGGCGCTGTGGGGTAGGAGGTGTACCGGGGCCCCTGGACGTTGTACTTCTCCAGGAGCTCGGTCGTCATCGGGAGCGTTTCGCCGAGGAGGCGGATCGGGATGGCCGGCACGTGCTGAGATTACCTCCCGGTTTCCCGGGCGGCCTCGACGAACGCGGCGACGTTCTCCGGGGGCGTCGGGGGAAGAATGCCGTGACCGAGGTTCACGATGTGCCCGACGGGGCCGGCGGCCGCCTTCACCGCCCTGACCGCGGCCTTCACGTCGTCCGGGGTCCCGAGGAGGACGCCGGGGTCGACGTTCCCCTGGAGGGCCCTGCCGCCCGCGCGCCTGCGGGCCTCGTCGAGGGGGAGCTTCCAGTCGACCGAGATGACGTCGGCGTCCATTCCGGCGTAGGCGTCGATGAGGTGGGCCGAGCCCGAGGCGAAGTGGATGACGGGGACCTCTCCGCGCTTCGGGAGACGGGAGAGGAGCCGCTCGGTGGCGGGACGGGCGAACCGGTCGTAGTCGACGCGGGAGAGCTCGCCGGCCCAGGAGTCGAAAACCTGGACGACGTCGGCTCCCGCCTCGATCTGCGCCGCGAGGTAGTCGCCGACGGCGTCGGCGAGCTTCCCGAGGAGCGCCTCGAGGACCTTCGGCTCGCGCCACATCATGGTCTTGGTGTTCTGGAAGGACTTGGACCCGCCGCCTTCGATCGCGTAGGTTGCGAGCGTCCAGGGCGCCCCGCAGAAGCCGATGACGGCCGCGCGGCCCGCGACCTCCTTCTTCAGCTCGCGGAGGATCGCCGGGACGAACGCGGTCCCGACCGTCGGGTCGAAGCCGCGGAGCGCCTCGACCTGCCCGGCCGACCGGACCGGCGTCGGGAGCTTCGGGCCTCCCTCGTCCAGCTTCACCTCGATCCCCATCGGGGGGAGGGGAATCAGGATGTCGGAGAAGAGGATGACCCCGTCCATCCCGAAGCGCCGGAAAGGCTGCATCGAGACCTCCACGGCGGACGGCACGTCGGCGCAGAGGTCGAGGAAAGCGAGGCGCTTTCGCACCTCGCGGTACTCGGGGAGGTAGCGGCCGGCCTGGCGCATGAGCCAGACGGGCGGTAGGTCTGTGGGGCGGCCGAAGGCCGCGTCGACGAAACGCTGGCGGGAGGGGCCGGGATCGGACATGGGGCGGGAGGTTAGCATCGGCCCCGAATGGCCACGCCGATCCCCCCGAACACCGCGCGATTCACCCCCGCCGAGGTCGCCCGCGCCACGGACGGGACGCTCGTCCGCGACGGAAAGCCGCTCGCGGGCGTCTCGACCGACACCCGGACGATCGCTCCCGGGGCCCTCTACGTCGCCCTCCGGGGCGATTCCTTCGACGGCCACCGCTTCCTCCCCCAGGCCACGGCCGCGGGGGCCGGGGGCGTCCTCATCTCCTCGGCCGGCGACCTCCCGTCCGCGGGCTCGGTCATCCGCGTCGCCGATACGCGCACGGCGCTCGGGGCGCTCGCCCGGTACCACCGGGACCGGTGGGCCTCCGCCGGGATCCACCGCCTCGTCGCCGTCGGCGGGTCGGCCGGCAAGACGACGACGACGCGCGCGATTGCGGCGCTCCTCGACGTCATGGGTCCCGGAGACGTCCAGGCGACGCCGGGGAACCTGAACAACGACGTCGGCCTGCCGATGACCCTGCTGATGCTCGACGAGCACCACCACCTCGCCGTCGTCGAGATCGGGACGAGCCACCGCGGGGAGATCGCCCGCCTCGCGGCCCTCGCGCGACCCGACGTGGCGGTGGTGACCCTCATCGCCCCGGAGCACACGGAGGGGATCGGCACGCTCGACGACGTGGCCGACGAGGAAGGGGACCTCTTCGCGGCCGTCGCGCCGGGCGGCATCGCGATCGGGAACGGCGACGACCCGCGGGTCGTCGCCCAGATCGAGCGGACACCCGCGGCGCGTCGCATCCTCTACGGCTACGGCGAGGGGTGCTCGCTCCGGGCCCTCTCTCGCGAGCCGCGGGGCCTCGAGGGGAGCCACGTGCGTGTCGCGTGGGAGGGCGGTGACCCGGCCGGCTACGACGTTCCGCTCCCCGGCGGGGCGGGAACCCTCGCCGCCCTCGCGGCTCTCGCCGCCGCGCGGGCGCTCCTCGACGTTCCCGCCCCTCCCGAGGCCCTGCGCGAGGCCCTCCTGCGCGTCGCGTCGGTCCGGGACGGCCGGCTCGCCGTCGAGACCCTCGCCGACGGGACCGTCCTCCTCGACGACACCTACAACTCGAACACCGGCTCGGCCCGGTCGTCCCTGGGGACGGCGCGCGAGCTGGCGGACCACCTCGGACGGCGCCTCGTCCTCGTCCTCGGAGAGATGCGCGAGCTGGGGCCGCTCGCCGCGCGGGAGCACGACGAGGTGGCGCGGGCCGCGGTCGAGGCCGCCCCCGCGGCCCTCGTCGCCGTCGCCGGCGAGGCGAAGCGCTTCGCGGCGGCCGCGGCCGGGGCCGGGATCCCGGCGTCCTTC
Source organism: uncultured Holophagales bacterium (assembly GCA_937864895.1). Lineage (GTDB taxonomy): Bacteria > Acidobacteriota > Thermoanaerobaculia > UBA5066 > UBA5066 > UBA5066. Next base: position 10,641 of record CALMDF010000131.1, read on the forward strand.
TTCGAGTCCGGCGAGGAGGCGGCTCCCCGCGGCCTCGAGACGGTCCGTGCGGGAGACGTCGTCCTCGTGAAGGCCTCGCGCGGGGTGCGCCTCGAGACCGTGGCAGCCGCCCTTCGCGCGGCCCGCTAGACTCGGCCCCGGAGGCTTCACGATGGGAACGCCGCTCGTCGGGATCGTCATGGGGAGCGCCTCGGACCACGACACGCTCGCGAAGGCGGAGGAGGTCCTCCTCGAGTTCTGCGTGCCGTACGAGATCTCCGTCGTCAGCGCGCACCGGATGCCCGAGGAGATGTACGAGTACGCGAGGACGGCGGCCTCCCGGGGGCTGAAGGTCATCATCGCGGGGGCGGGCGGCGCGGCCCACCTTCCGGGCATGGTCTCCTCGCTCACGACGCTCCCCGTCCTCGGCGTCCCGGTCCAGAGCAAGGCCCTCTCCGGCCTCGACAGCCTCCTCTCCATCGTCCAGATGCCCGCCGGGGTCCCGACGGCGACGTTCGCCATCGGCCCCGCGGGGGCGACCAACGCCGGGCTCTTCGCCGTGAAGGTCCTCGCGCTCGAAGACCCCGCCCTCGCGGCGAAGGTCGCCGCGCACCGGGAGACCCTTCGGGAGATGGCGCGGGCGGGGAACGAGGAGATCCGGGACCGCCGCCCCCGGAAGACGGCGCCGTGACGACGGTCGGGATCCTCGGCGGCGGCCAGCTCGGGGCGATGCTCGCCCCCGCCCTCCAGGACCTCGGCGCCGACGTCCACGTCTACGACCCCGACCCGAACGCCCCGGCGCTCCGGCGCGCCGCCCGCGCGCACAACGGCTCGTGGCGCGACGTCGCGCGGCTTCAGGAGCTGTTCGACGCCTGCGACGCGGTCACCTACGAGTTCGAGAACGTGGAGACCGAGGGGCTCGCCCGGGTCGCGGGCCTCGAGAAGCTCTCGCCGTCCCTCGACGTCCTCCGGACGACCCAGAACCGGATCCTGGAAAAGGAGTTTCTCCGCGCCCGCGGCCTCCCGCACGCCGCCTTCGTCGAGGGGAGGACAGCCGGGGAGCTCGCCGCGGCGGCGCGGGACTTCGGCTTCCCGGCCATCCTCAAGACGGCCCGCGGGGGGTACGACGGCAAGGGGCAGTGGAAGCTCTCCTCGGCGGCCGACGTCGAGAGCCTCCTCGAGACCCCGGCGCGCGGGGCGCTCGACGCCTCGGGATGGGTCCTCGAGGAGCCGATCGACATCGTCCTCGAGGTGAGCGCCATCGTGGCCCGCGAGAGGAACGGCGACGAGGTCGTCTTCCCCCTGTTCGAGAACGAGCACCGCGACCACATCCTCGACGTCACGCTCGTACCGGCCCGCCTCCCCGACGACCTCGAGGCCGAGGCCAAGTCGGTCGCCCTCGCGGCGGCCCGCGCCCTCGGCGTGACGGGGCTCCTGACGACGGAGCTCTTCGTCGGGCGGTCGTCCCGCGGGCGCCCGGGAGAGGTTCGCGTCTTCACGAACGAGTTCGCCCCGCGCCCCCACAACTCCGGGCACGTGACGCGCAAAGCCTGCAATTACAGTCAGTTCGAGGCGCTGGCGAGGATCCTCCTCGGAATTCCCCTCGTCCCGCCCCGGCTCGTCTCGGCAGGCGCCTTCTGCATGGCGAACCTCCTCGGGGAGGTCTGGGAGGCGCAGGGGTCGACGGAGGGGCTCGACCTCTCGGCGTGGGAGGGAAATCCCGACCTCCTGGAGGTCGTCCTCTACGGGAAGAAGGGCGTCGCCACGAAGCGGAAGATGGGCCACCTGACCGTCCGCGGCGCCGACGCCGAGGCCGCGCTGACCACGGCCCGGGCCCTCCGGGCCGATCTCGCCTCACCCGGACTTCTCCGGTCGGTATAATCAACGGTTCGGATGTTCGGCACCGGCATCGCCAACGCCCTCTTCGGTCTCGTCGCCCTCCTCTGCTACGCGGGCGCGACGCTTCTCTACGTCGTCTGGCTGCGGCACCCGCAGGCCTCGGCGGGACGGACGGCGACCGTCCTCGCCGCGCTCGGGGCCGTCTTCAACTTCGGATTCCTCTACGTCCGATCGCTCGCGCTGAAGACCGTGCCCTACAGCGACCTGCTGGGCTCGATGGCCCTCTTCGGCCTCTTCCTCGCGGCCATGGCCCTGATCCTGGAAGCCCGGCACCACGACCGGTCCCTCGGGGCGTTCCTGATGCCGGTCTCGCTCCTCTTCCTCCTCCTCTCGTTCGTCCTCCCCGGCGGAGGGGAGGCGAAGCCGGAGATGCGAGGGTCCATCTTCGCCTTCCACGTCACGATGAACATGCTGAGCTACTCGGCGTTCGCCGTGGCGTGCGCGCTCTCGCTCCTCTACCTCGTCCTCGGGCGGCAGCTGAAGGGCAAGCGGCACATCCTGAACGGCCCCGTCTCGCGGCTCCCGTCCCTGAGCTACCTCGAGCGCGCGGCGCGCACCTCGATCGGCGTCGGCGTCGTCTCGCTCGCGTCCGGCCTCACGATGGGCTTCCTCTGGGCCTACCGGGTCTGGCAGGAGCAGCACCCCGAGTGGCTCCTCGACGCGAAGATCTGGGGCTCCATCGCGACGCTCGCGTTCTACCTCTGGGTGTTCGTGCGGGCGCACCGCGGCGCCGCCCCCGGGACGACGGCGAAGCTCGCCGTCGCCGGGTTCGTCCTCGTCCTCCTGTCGTACACAGCCGTCAACCTCTTCTTCTCGAAGGTCCACTCGTTCACCTGATGCCTCCCGAGATCGTCTTCGTCGGCTGGAACCACCAGGGAGCGGACCTCGACCTGAGGGCCCGCCTCGCCTTCACGCCCGAGACGGCGCGCGAGGCGCTGGAGGGGCTCTTCCGCGAGCGGATCCTCACGGAGGGGGCGGTCGTCTCGACGTGCAACCGCGCCGAGGTCTACGGCGTCAGCGAGGTCCCCGACAGCTTCGAGGCGCTCGCGGGCTTCTTCTCCCGGTTCCACTCCGTGGACGTCTCCGTCCTCCGCGAGAAGGCCCTCTCGGGGCACGGCGAAGCGACGGTGAGGCACCTCTTCCGCGTCGCCTCCGGCCTCGACTCGATGGTCCTCGGCGAGGCGCAGATCCTCGGCCAGATCCGTGAGGCGCACCGCCGCGCCGCCGAGGCGGGGACGGCTCGCGCCGTCACGAGCCGCCTCTTCCAGTCGGCCCTCGAGTGCGGAAAGCGGGTCCGGACCGAGACGTCCCTCGGGGCCCGTCCCGTTTCCGTTCCCGGCATCGCGCTCTCGCTCGTGGGGCGCATCTTCGAGTCGATCGAGGAATGCAAGGTCCTCCTCCTCGGCGCGGGGGAGACGGTCGAGCTCACGGCGCGTCTCCTCGCCGACGACGGCGTGAAGCAGATCCTCTTCTCGAACCGCTCGCCGGAGAAGGCGAAGGCGCTCGCGACCCACTTTCACGGCTGGACCGTGCCGTGGGAGGAGCGGGCGAAGGCCTTCGCCGACGTCGACATCGTCCTCTCGGCGACGGGGGCGACGGAGCCCGTCGTCACCGCCGCGATGCTCAAGCCCGTCCTCGGCCGCAGCCGCCGCCGGGGGCCGCTCCTCATCCTCGACCTCGCCGTCCCGCGGGACATCGAGACCGAGGTCGAGGGATTCTCCGACGTCTACCGCTACGACCTCGACGCCCTCGGCGAGCTCGCCTGCGACAACGCCAAGGACCGGATGACCGACGTCCCGCACGCCGAGCGGATCGTCGAGGACTCCACCCAGAAGTTCCTCGGCTGGCTCGCCGGCCTCTCGCACGTCGAGACGCTGAAGACGCTCCGGGAGCGGCTCGAGAAGGCGCGCCTCGACGAGATCGAGCGCTACGCCTCGAAGCTCTCGCGCCTCTCCCCCGAAGACCGTGCCGTCGTCGAGAGGATGACGGAGACGCTGCTCCACAAGATCCTCCACAACCCGACGATCGGCCTGAAGGAGGGAGACGCCTCCGAGCGACTCACCCGCGCGGCCGTCGTGAGGGCCCTCTTCAGGCTCGACGGCGGGGAATAGGACCGCCCGACCGGCGGCGCCCCGGCATCGAGGAAAGGACGACGATGAGCGACGGACGACCCCTCAGGATGGGGACGCGCGCGAGCCTCCTGGCCCGGACGCAGTCGGGACATGTCGCGGCAGCCCTCACGCGGGCGACGGGGCGCGCCGTCGAGGAGGTCCTCGTCAGGACCGAGGGGGACCAGCTCTCCACCGAGGGGCGGATCCCCTCGGCGGGCGACTCGGTCGGCGTCTTCGTCCGCGCTCTCGACGATGCCCTCCGCCGCGACGAGATCGACTTCGCCGTCCACTCCCTGAAGGACGTCCCGACCGAGTACGCCGGGGACCTCCTCATGGCGGCCGTCCCCGCGCGGGCCGACGTGAGGGACGCCCTCGTCGTCGCCTCGCGGCACTCCGCGCGGACCGTGCAGGAGCTTCCCCGGGGGGCGAAGGTCGCCACGGCGAGCCCGCGCCGCGTCGCGCAGCTCCTGCGCCTCAGGCCCGACCTGACGACGGTCACGATGGCCGGGAACGTCGACACCCGCCTGCGCCGCCTCGAGGAGGGGCGCGCCGACGCGCTCATCCTCGCCTGCGCCGGCCTCGACCGGCTCTCGTTCGGCGACAGGATCACGCTCCGCATCCCCCTCGACGAGCTCCTCTCGGCCCCGGCCCAGGGCGCGCTCGGCATCTCCTGCCGCCGGGACGACGCCGACGCCGCCGCCGCGATCGCCACGCTCGACGACCCGCTCGCCAGCGCCGCCGCGGCGGCCGAGCGGAGCCTCCTCAACGCCCTGCGCGCCGGGTGCCGCGCGCCCGTCGCCGCCCTCGCGACGCCG
>CALMDF010000132.1 GCA_937864895.1 uncultured Holophagales bacterium
GCCTCGCGCCGGAGCTCGCGAAGACGAAGGTCTCCATCTCGCTCCCGTCGCTCCGCGCCGAGGCGTTCTCGGTCGCCCTGGCCGACGCCGTCTCGGAGGTCAGGAAGTCCGGCTTCACGTTCGCGCCCGAGACCGGCTCCGACCGGCTCCGCCGCGTCATCAACAAGACCTTCACGAACGACGACATGGTGAAGGCCGCGGGCGTCGCCTTCGATCGCGGCTGGGACCTCATCAAGGTCTACACGATGATCGGCCTCCCCTCCGAGACGACCGCCGACCTCGACGAGCTCGTCACGCTCGTCGCGAACATCCTCGCCGAGGGGCGGAAGAAGGGCGTCAGGGCGACGGTCCACGTCTCCATCGGCTCGTACGTCCCGAAGAGCTTCACGCCGTTCCAGTGGTCCGCCTTCGACGGTGTCGAGCGGCTCACGGAGAAGCTCGCCTGGCTGAAGGAGAAGTTCCGCCCGGTCCGGGGAGCCAAGCTGAAGTGGCACGAGCCGAGGGAGGCGGAGATCGAGGCGATGCTCTCGCTCGGCGACCGGCGGATGTCGAGGGCCCTCCTCGAGGTCTGGCGGCGGGGCGGGAGGTTCGACGGCTGGTCCGAGCACTTCTCCTGGCAGCGCTGGACCGAGGCCCTCGAGGCCGCCGGCATTCCGAAGTCGCGCCACCTCCGCGAGAAGGACCTGAAGGAAGCGCTCCCCTGGGACGTCGTCGACGCCTCGATCCGGAAGCCCTTCCTCGTCGTGGAGTGGAAGAAGGCCCTGCAGGAGATGGCGACCGAGGACTGCAAGTGGGGGCGCTGCACCGCCTGCGGCGTCCCCGGGAACGGCGAGGACACCGTCCTCGCGAACGGGATGCCGGAGGCTTTCTCCTTCGCCCTCCCCTCGCTCGCCTCCGCGGCGAGCGGGCCCGCCCTCCCTTCCGCCTCCGGGGTCTCCAGCGGCGTCTCGGACGCGAGGGACGAGGGCCGCGGCTCGGCCTACGCCGACAAGGCGAAGGGAGCGGCCTACCGGATGAAGGCGACGCCCGACCTCCTGCCCCTGCGCGAGCGGCGGAAGTCCCGGGGCGGGGCGAGCGAGAGCGCGGCGATCGCGAAGAGCTGGCGGGTCTCCTTCGAGAAGCTCGGCGACGCCCGATACCTCTCGCACCGCAACGTCATGGACGTCCTCGAGCGGGCGCTGCGCGCCGCCGGGGTCCCCGTCCGCTACACGGAGGGCTTCAACCCCCACATCCGCCTCTCGATGGGGCCGGCCCTCCCCCTCGGCCAGGAGTCGCGCCACGAGCTCTTCGACCTCGACGCCGTCGACGCGCTGACGCCGGAGCACCTCGCCGCCGTGAACGACAGGCTCCCGCCCGGGATCCGGCTCCTCTCGTGGAGCGAGCTGCCCGCGGGCGCGCGCTCCCTCGGCAAGGCCGCGACGGAGGCCGTCTACCGCTTCACGCTCCCCAACGGCGAGGAGATGACGCAGCGCCTGCGCCTCGCCGGGGACGGCGCGACCACCCCGAAGCGTTTCATCGAGACGACGTGGGGCCTCGCCGCGGAGGACCAGCACGCCATCCGCGTCGTCCGCGAGGAGACGGTCCTGGCGCGCTGAGCGCGACCGCCGGAGAGCCCATGCCCTTCACCATCCGCTGCCACGCGACGTTCGAGGCCGCTCACCACCTCCGCGACTACGTCGGGGGGCCCGAGCCCGTCCACGGACACTCCTGGAAGGTCGAGGTCGCCCTCGGGACCGACTCCCTCGGCGCCTACGACCTCTCGGTCGACTTCGTCCCGACGGAGAGGCTCGTCCGCGAGCTCGCCGCGCTTCTCCACGACCGCGACATCAACTCCGTCCCGCCGTTCGACGTGAGGAACCCGACGGCCGAGAACGTCGCCCTCTGGTTCGCGGGAGAGGTCCGCGCCTCGGGCCGTGTCCCGGAAGGCGCACGGCTCGAGGAGGTGACGGTCTGGGAGGGCCCCCGGAACTCGGTGACCTGGCGGCCGTGAGCGGGCGGGGGCGGAAGGCCCCGCCCGCCGGCCGAAACCCCTACTTGCCGGAGGCCGCCCCGAACGACGGGAGCGCCAGCCCCACGCCCGCCTTCGCCGCCTCGGGCAGCTCGTCTGGCGAAGTGGCGGGGCGCGGCCGGTAGGCCGGAAGCGGGACCGCCTTGCCCCCCGCGAAGATCGGGTGCCGTCCCTTGTCGCGGTACCAGTCGGAGAGCGTCGCCGTCTGGTGCATCTCCTCGATGATCTGCCTCCACCCGGCGCCCGTGTTGTAGGCGCAGAAGGAGATCTCGCCGAGCTGCGTGCCGTACGGGATGATGCACATCTCCGTCCGGCGGAAGTCGTAGTTGAAGAGGTCCTGGAACCACATCCCGGCCACGAGGAGGACGCGCCACGGGTAGCGCCCCTCCTTCGCGATCCCCATCGACTTGCCGGTGTGGCCGTCCATGATCTTGAGCGTCTCGAGGACGCCGAGGTTTTTCGGCACTCCCGCGGGCCGGATGTTCCGCGCCGTGGCGAGGGCCGCCTGGAGGACCGTGAGGAACCGGCCGCGCGCCGCGTCCGTCACGACGGTCAGGTCGCGCAGGAGCCGGTCGACGTCGAGGAGCTGGGTCACGGGGACCGCCTCGCCCGTTTTCTCGTGGACGAGGACCATCGTCGCGATGCCGCAGTTCGGGTGGCATCCGCACTTCAGCGAGCCCCACTCCGCCTCGAGGCCCCCGAGGAGGTCGCGCAGGTCGGAGAAGGGGCCGGAAGCCGAGAGCGGGAACCAGTCGCGCATCGGCTCGCCGAGCCCGGCCTGGGCCTTCACGTCGCTGGCAAGGTGCGAGAGCGTGTAGCGCTGCTTCTTCCGCGTCTCGTCGTCGATCTCCTCGTCCCGCCCGGTGAAGGAGACCGGCTGGAAGGAGAGGGCGTTGATCTTGTCGATGTTCCGGATCGCGAACCGGATGATGTCGCCGACCTGGTCGTTGTTGACCGTGTTGACGATCGTGATGACGAGCGTCACGTCGACGCCGGCGGCCTTGAGGTTCTCGAGGGCGCGCAGCTTGACGTCGTAGAGGTTCGAGACGCCACGGTGCTGGTTGTGCTCGTTCCCCACCCCGTCGAACTGGAGGTAGACGAGGCGCAGGCCGGCCTCGGCGGCGGCCCTCGCGAAACCCGGCTCCTGCGCGAAACGGACGCCGTTCGAGGCGCACTGGGCGGCGAAGTAGCCGATCTCCTTCGAGTACCGGATCGCCTCCAGGAAGAACGGAGAGAGAGTCGGCTCCCCACCCGAGAACTGGACCGAGACCTGCCTCTTCGGCTTGATGGACACCGCATTGTCCAGGATCTGCTTCACGTCGTCCCAGGTCAGCTCGTGCACGTAGCCGACCTGGTTGGCGTCCATGAAGCAGGGGTTGCACATCATGTTGCAGCGGTTCGTGAGGTCGACCGTGAGGACCGCGCCGCGGCCGTAGCGGATCGACGAGGAGCCGTGCTCGTGGAGCTTGTCCCTGCCCAGCTTCACGTCCCGCCCGAAGAAGTTCCCCTCGAGGCGGCGGTAGAAGTCGACGTCGCTCGACATGAGGTCCTCGAACGTGCCGTGCTTCGGGCACGTCTTGACCATCCAGATCTCCTGGCCGCGCTGGACGATGTCGGCCGGGATCTCGCCCGGGTGACCGTCGATCAGCGCCTTCAGGTCTTCCTGTCCCTTCACGATGGCGTCGCGCACCTCGCGGGTGCAGACGGGGCAGAGGGAGTCCGTGCGACGCGGGAAGCCCAGGGGCGGCTTCGTGCGCTCGTGGCTCTTCGGCAGCGGTTCCGGCGACCACGCCGGGTGGAAGGCGCGGGCCGGCACCTTCCGGTTGGCCCACTGGAACCCCTTCCAGGCGACGTCCGCGGCACCCCGCACGGCCGAATAGAAAGCCTGACGCATCATCTCCGGTCCTCCATGAAGGGCGGCACCGGGACGACCCGAAAGAGCCGCCCGCCGCCTCGCGCACATAGCCGGGCACAATACCATTGCAGCAGGGTCAGACCCCGATTCTGCCCGGGGAAAAGGGCGACGCGCCGAGGGGCGGCGTTCGCCCCATGACGAGATCGGCCAGGAGCGCGGCGGCCGCGGGACAGAAGAGGAGGTCGTCCCCCCCCCAGCCGGCCGCCACGAGGAGCCCCCCCTCCCCGGCCTCGCCCAGGACCGGGACCCCGTCCGGCGCCGCGAAATCGACGCCGGCCCCGAGGTCCCGGAGGACCCAGCCCGGGGCGGCGGGGACCATGCGCGCCACCGAGGAGAGGAGTTCCGCGACGCTTCCGGCGCTCGGGCCCGCGGGAACTGCCTCCCGGCTCCCCCGCCCGAGGACGAGCAGGGTGCCGTCCCGCCGCGGGACGAGGGAAACCTCCCGCGAGACGAGGAGGCGCCCCGGCCGGTCCGGGTCGGAACCCGCCTCGAGCCTCAGCCAGGGCCTCGACGTGGGCTCGAGAGACAGGCGGGGAGCCCCCTCGACCCCGTCCGGGCCGGCGGCTCCGGCGAGGACGACGACCTCCGACGGCAGGAACCCGACGGAGGTCTCCACGCCCGTCACGCGGCCGGCGCCCCTCGCGACGGCCCGGACGTCGACCCCCTCGCGGACGCGGACGCCTGCCGCGCGCGCCGCCAGGACGAGCGCCCGGCCCACCCGCCCCGCCCGCGCCACGCCGTCGCGAGGGAAGGCGAAGGCGGCCCTGAGGGAGGCCGCGAGCGCCGGTTCGCGCCCCCGGGCGTCCTCGGGCTCGAGCACCTCGAAGTGGACCGCCCGCGAACGCTGAGCGTCGAGAGCGCGGTCGAGGAGGACCTCCTCGGCGTCGTCGAGCGCCACCGTCATCGCCCCCCGTTCGTCGTATTCGCACGGGAGACCCGTCTCCTCCTCCAGGGCCGAAAGCCAGTCGGAGAAGAGGTGCCGGGACAGGAGGGCGAGGTCGGCGAAGGCCTCCGGCAGCCTTTCCACGTTCGCCTGCGCCGCCACCGGGCCGCCGGGGGCGGAGGGCTTTCCCGCGCGATCCGGGGAGAGGAGGTCGACCGTGAGGTCCCGTCGGGCGAGCTCGAGCGCCACGGACGCCGCCACCAGTCCTCCGCCGACGACGACGGCGTCGGCCGGGGCGAGGCCGCGCGTCACGCGATCCTCCCCTCGGCCTCGAGAACCCCGCCCCGTCCCGGGATCTCCGGCGGTCCCCACCGCCGTTCCACCCGCGCGAGGACCGCACGGCCGACCGCCGAGACGGCTCCGTAGTTCAGCGCCGCCGAGGCGGCGATCCCGGCCAGCGGGACGAGGTGCGCGACCTGGCGCCCGAGCATCTTCCCGGCGAGGCGCACGGCGAGCTCCTCGGCGAGGCGCACCGTCAGTCGCCTCCCCACGGAGAGCCCCGCGCCGGCCGCGAGCCCCGCGACGACCTCCAGCGCGCGCTCCTCAGGGTCGAGGTCGCCGCCGTAGAGGAGGTGCAGACCCACGATCATCCGGCTCTGGAGGACGATGAGCGTCGTCATCTCGGGGGCGGTCGCCGCGAGGGCCGCCCAGCCGGGAGGAGCGCTCGCCGCGGCGCCGACGAGAGCCGCCTTCCGCGCGGTCGAGGCGACCATCATCCCGGCCTTCTGCCGGGTCGACAGCCCCGGGTGGCGAAGGGAGAACTCGTGGACGTCCCGGCGGATCGTCTCGACGTCGAGGTCCGTCGACGCGCGCTTCACCAGGGCGAGGAACGATTCGGCGAGTTTCACTGCGGCTCCGTCGAAGTATCATCCCCCGCGCCCGGCCGCCGGAACAAGGCGGCACCGGCCGAAACTGCCGGACGGAGAAGGAGGTCCCCGTGCCCGCGAACCGACACGCCCGATTCGCCCTCACCCTCTTCCTGGGTCTCGCGCTCGCAGGGGCCTTTGCGGCGCCGGCCGAAGCCGCCGCCCAGAGCAGGAAGACCACGGCAAAGAAGGAGAAGAAGGTGTCGTCAAAGCCGCGCGACTACGCGAAGACCCTTGCCGTCGTGAAGACCTCCCAGGGGGACGTGACGGTCCGGTTCTTCTTCGACAAGGCCCCCGG
>CALMDF010000133.1 GCA_937864895.1 uncultured Holophagales bacterium
CGACGGGCGCGGGGACCCTCCAGGTCCTGCGCTACGGCGTCGTGCCGCAGGTCATTCCGCCGTTCCTCTCGTTCACGATCTACCGCTGGGACATCAACGTGAGGATGTCGACGATCATCGGCTTCGTCGGGGGTGGCGGCATCGGCTACATACTGAAGCCGAGAGTCGACCTCGGCGAGTGGGGCGAGGTCGGGACGCTCGTCCTCCTCATCGCCGTCGCGGTGTGGGTGATGGACCTCGTCTCGGCCCGGATCCGCGAGCGGATCGTCTGAGGCGGCCGGGGCGACCGGCGTCCCTCTGCGAGGGCGGCGAGACGCGATTGACCAGGTAGACGCCGGGCGGACGCGATCCGTAGAAATGTCGACACTCGGCGCGCACGGGTTCTCGGGAAGGAGACGAAATGAGGCCCACCGGGACTCTCGCGGCCGCCCTCGGGGCGACCTTCCTCCTCGCGATGCCGGCCGAAGCCCAGGATCCGTGGCGAATCGGCTTCCGCGCCGGACTCAACCTCGCCAGTCCCGAGATCAGCGGGACGGGAATCGACACCTGCGGAAAGACCTCGTTCTCGGGCGGCGTCCTCGTCGAGCGCCGGCTCGGGAACGGGCTCTCGCTCGAATCGGGCGTGCTCGTCGTCCAGCGGCGCTGGGACCTGGAGTACGAGGTCCTGTTCGGAACGGGGGACTCCCCCGAGACCGCCTACGTCCGCATGCGATCCGAGTCCGTCATGCGGTCCCTGGAACTGCCCGTCCTCCTCAAGGCGACCTTCGGGCACGGCGACCTGCGGCCCTGGGTGGCGGCCGGTCCGGTGCTCGAGATCCACCTCTCGTCGCAATCCGACACCGTCGTGCTCGAGGACGGGCCGGGGATCGAGGCCGGGCAGGCGGCGTCGTCAAGCACGGACGACTTCTACCGGAACGCCGTGCTCGGTTTCGAGGCGGCGGCCGGGCTCGACTTCCGGGTCGCCGAGCGGACGAAGATCCACCTCGACGTCCGGTGGTCACCGGGGCTCTCGAACCTCCTCGCGTCCGCCCCCCCGCCGAACTATTCCTATGACGGGCGTTACGTCCGTTCGAACGACGTGAGGATCCTGGCCGGCGTCAGCTTCGGCCTCTGACCGAAGCTGCCCTGTTCAGCCCTTCTTCCCCTGGTTCGCGACGGCCTCGGCCTTCGCCTTCACGGCCTCAGCGTCCCCGAGGTAGAAGCTCTTCAGCGGCTTCAGGCTGGCGTCGAGGTGGTAGACGAGCGGGACGCCGGTGGGGATGTTGAGACCGACGATCTCGTCGTCGGAGATTCCGTCGAGGTACTTCACCATGGCGCGGATGCTATTTCCATGCGCGGCGACAATGACGCGTTTGCCAGACTTGATGGCGGGCGCCAATGTCGAATGCCAGTATGGGAGTACACGATCGAGCGTGATCTTCAGTGACTCGGTGG
>CALMDF010000134.1 GCA_937864895.1 uncultured Holophagales bacterium
CCGGCGGCCCCGCCGGCTTCCGCCCCGTCGCTGGACGACACGGAGGAGCTGCCTCTCCCGCCGGCCGTCCCGCCTCCTCCCCCCCCGGCACCCCAGGCGCCTTCCCCGGCGCCTCCGCCGCTCCCCCCGCCAGGCGAGGCGTCGCGCCGCCCCCCTGTCCTCCCGCAGCCCGCCGCGTCGCCGCCGGCCGCGCCCCGCCCGCCGGTCACGCCGTCGAGGCCTCCGGCGGCCCCGGCGCCCCCGAAGGCGCCCAGGCCCCCTTTCGACTGGGAGAACCTCGTCGGCGTCAAGCTGTTCTCGTGGGTCGCGGGCGTCATGCTCGTCGTGGCGGCGGTCTCCTTCCTGCGCTACTCGATCGACCACGGCTGGCTCACGCCGCCGCTCCGGATGGCGATCGGCCTCCTGACCGGGATCGCGCTCCTCGTCGTGTGCGAGATGAGAGCCGCAAGGAGGTACCCGGTCACGGCGAATGCCCTCGACGGGGCGGCCATCGCCGTCCTCTTTTCGACCTTCTTCGCCTCGCACGCGCTCTGGAAGCTCGTCCCCGCGATCCCGACGTTCGGCCTCATGGCCCTCGTGACGGCCGTCGCGGTCCTCCTGTCCGTGAGGCGCGACTCCATCTTCATCGCCCTCCTCGGGCTCGTCGGAGGCTTCGCGACGCCGGCTCTCCTGTCGACCGGGGAGGACCGCCCCTTCGGACTCTTCGGCTACCTCCTCCTCCTGAACGCCGGCCTCGCCTGGGTCGCGCACCGGAAGAAGTGGCCGGTCCTGACCGTCCTCTGCGCGATCCTGACGGCGATCTACCAGTGGGGCTGGGTCGCGAAGTTCCTTACCGACGGAAAGCTCGGCCTCGCGGCCGGGATCTTCCTCGTCTTCCCGCTCGTCCTCTACGCGGCCCTCGCGCTCGGGAAGCCCGAGGAGAAGGGGCCGGAAGGGAAGGCCTCCCTCTTCGAGGGTTCGGCGCACCTCGCGGGCCTCCTGCCGCTCGTCTTCGCCATCTTCCTGGCGGCCGTGCCCGCCTACGGGGCGAGGTTCGAGCTCCTCTTCGGGTTCCTCTTCCTCCTCGCGGCGGGGCTCTTCGCCGTGGCGGTCTGGCGGGGGCCCTCGACGCTCCACCTCGCCGGGGGGCTCGCGTCGCTCCTCGTCTTCGCCGTCTGGGCGTTCCGAAGCTACACGCCGGCGGCCTGGCCCCTCGTCCTGGCGTTCCTCTCGCTCTTCGTCGTCTTCTTCCTCGCCGCGCCGCTCGCCGCCGGGAAGGCGGGGCGGCCGCTCGACGCGGCCGGCCGGAAGGCCGTCTACGCGGCGCCGCTCCTCCTGGCGCTCGCCCCGGTCCTCGTCGCGGAGGAGGCGCGCGCGGCCTCGCCGGGCCTCCTCTTCGCCGCCGTCTTCGTCCTCCTCGCGCTCTGCGCCGCGTACGCGGTCTTCCACGAGGAGGGAGGCGTCTTCTTCGCCGGGGCCTTCTTCGCCCTCCTCGCCGAGGCGCTCTGGTCGGCGAAGCACCTGACGCCGGAGAGGCTCCTCCCCGGGCTCGCGCTCTACGGCGTCTTCTCTCTCTTCTACCTCGGCGTCCCGCTCCTGGCGCGCCGCTTCGGGAAGGAGCTGAAGCCCGGGGGCCTGTCGGTCGTCCTCCTCTACGCCGCGCTCGCCCTCCTTCTCTTCCTCGCGGCGGGGCCGGTGGCCGCCTCGGCGCTCTGGGGGCTCGCGCTCCTCCTCGCCGTCCTGAACGTCGGCCTCTTCGCGGAAGGGGCGACGGGGCGTTTCCCGGTGGCGACGATCCTCGGCGTCCTCCTCTCGTGGGGCGTCCTCGCCGTCTGGTGGATGACGGTTCCCCTGGGCCCCGTCCTCGTCCCGGCGCTCCTCGTCGTCCTCGGCTTCGCCCTCGTCGTCGTCGGCGGGAGCGCCTTCACCCGGGCGAAGACGGGCGCCGACGCCGCGGCCGGGCCGAACGGGATCCACCTCGGCCTCGTGGGCCACCTCTTCCTCCTCTTCGTCGCCACCCAGCCGGCGCTCGCCGCACCGCCGTGGCCGCTCCTCGGGATCCTCCTCGTCCTCGACCTGGCGCTCGCGGCCGCCGCGTTCGCGACGGGCGTCGGGGCCCTCCTCGCGGCCGCCCTCGTCCTCTCCGAGGTCGTCCTCCTCGTCTTCGTCTCGGCGGTCCCCTCCGCCCCGTGGCCGACGGTGGCCGTCGTCTCGGCCCTCGCCGTCGCCGCCCTCGGCCTCCTCGGGCGTCTCCTCGCGCCGCGATCGCCGAAGGGAGGCGAGGCGCTCCGCGCCGCCGTGGCGCAGGGAGCCGCCGCGGCGCTCCTCCTGGGCCAGGTCGTCGCGCTCTTCGCCGGCGCCCGCCAGGAGCGCCCGGAGCTCCCGCTCCTCGCCGTGACGCACCTCCTCCTCGCGGGTGCCCTGCTCGGCGTCGCGACGCTCGAGAGGTGGCACGGCCTCGCGGTCGGCGCCGCGTTCATCTCGTTCCTCGCGGTCCACCTCTGGGGAGACTCGGCGCCGCCGGGCGCGGACCTCGCCGTCCCACGCCTCCTCTTCGCCGGGCTCCTCTGGCTCCTCTTCCTCTGCCACCCGCCGCTGGCCGCCCGCCGCGCCCGCGCCGCGAGGGCGCCCTGGGTCGCCGCCGTCCTCGCGAGCGCCGCGTTCTTCCTGCTCGGTCGCGCGAGCTTCGGCGAGGCGGGCTGGGACGGGTTCGTCGGCGTCCTGCCGGTCGGGATCGCCGCGGCGCTCGCTCTCCTCCTCTCCACCCTCCTCCGGGTGGAGCCGCCGGAAGCCCGCGACCTCGGCCGGCTCGCCCTCGTGGCGGGCGCCGCGCTCGCCTTCGTGACGGTCGCGATCCCGCTCCAGCTCGACAAGGAGTGGATCACCATCGGCTGGGCCCTCGAGGCGGCGGCGCTCTCGTGGCTCTACACCCGCGTCCCGCACCGCGGGCTTCTCCTCGCGGCGGCGGCCCTCTCGGGCGTCGTCTTCGTCCGGCTCGTCCTGAACGACGCGGTCCTCTCGTACCACGAGCGGAGCGCGACGCCGATCCTGAACTGGTACCTCTACACGTACCTCGTCGCGGCGGCGGCGCTCTTCGTCGCGGCCCGCTTCCTGCGCGGCACCGCCGACGAGCTCGCGGGGGGGCGCCTGCGCGCCTCGTCCGTGAAGGTGACGCTCGGGACGATCCTCCTCTTCGCCCTCGTGAACATCGAGATCGCCGACTGGTTCGCGACCGGTCCGGTCGTCACGTTCAACCTCGCGGGCGGGGCCTCGCTCGCGGAGGACCTCGCCTACACGCTCGCCTGGGCCGTCTTCGGCGTCGGGCTCCTCGCCGCCGGAATCGCGGGCCGCAGCCGCGCGGCCCGGGTCGCCGCGCTCGCCCTCCTCGTCGTGACCGTCCTGAAGGCGTTCCTGCACGACCTGGCCCGGCTCGGCGGTCTCTACCGGGTCGCGTCGTTCGTCGGCCTCGCGATTTCCCTGGCGCTCGTCGCCGTCGCGCTCCAGAAATTCGTCCTGCGTACCCGGGAGAAGGAATGAATCCGCCTCTGCGCCTCACCCGCCTCGCCCTTCTCGTCCTCCTCGCCGGCCTCTTCCCCGCGGCCGCCGAGGAAGGGCTCCGCCCGGCGGATCCCTCCTTCCGTTTCACGCGGGAGGTGACGCCCGGGGCCAGCGGCCCGAACCGGCTCGCCGTCGACGTCCCTCTTCTCTCGGGCGCCGGGTCGCGGTCCGGGGCGGCGCTCCTCTCCGACCTGCGCCTCGTCGCGCCCGACGGGAGCGAGGTCCCGTACCTCCTCGTGACGCCGCCGCCTCGCGAGCCGGAGTGGGTCCGTGCCTCGATCCTCCCCGTCCCGGCGACGAAGACGGCGAGCGGCTTCGAAGCCGACCTCGGCGCGCTCCACCCGATCGACCGCCTGCGGGTCTCCGGGCTCCCGGCGCCGTTCCTGAAGCGCCTCCGGCTCGAGGGGAGCGGGGACCGGGCCCGCTGGACCGTCCTCGCGGAAGAGGGGACGCTCTTCGACCTTCCCGACGAAGGGCTCTCGCGGACGGAGATCGGCTTCCCGGCGGGCGAGCACCGCTGGCTGCGCCTCGCCTGGAACGACGCCAGGAGCGGACGCGTTCCGCTCCCCGACCGGGTCGACGCCCGCCTCGCGGGCTCGGGCGGCCGCCCGGAGCCTCTCGTCGAGGAGATTCCCTTCGAGCGCCGCGCGAGCGAGCCGGGGCGAAGCCGGTTTCGGCTGAAGCTCCCGGCGGCCGGCCTGCCGATCGCGGCGATCGAGGTCCGCGTCGCAGCCGGGAACGTCCTCAGGGAGGCGCGCGTCCTCGAGTCGCGCCTGTCGGGAGGACGCCTCGTCCCGTTCGGGCTGGGCCGGGGGACGCTCCGCCGCGCCGAGCGCGACGACGCCTCCGCCGCGGAGATGACGATCCGGGTCTCCCGTCCGGCCGAGGCCGAGATGGAGCTCGTCGTCGAGGACGCGGGGAACCCGTCCCTCGAGCCGGCGGCGGTCGCGGCCGTCCTCGAGGACCTCCCGTGGATCTACTTCGAAAGCGCCGACGGCGCGGCCCTCTCGGCGCGCTTCGGGGCCAGCGGCAGGACCCGGCCGCGCTACGACCTCGAGGCCGTACGCCCGGCGCTCTTGAAGGGGTCGGCGCCGCCGCCGGCGATCGCGGCCTGGGGCGACCGGCTTCCCGCCGCGGACGGCCCGGCCCCGGCCGTCCCGGGCGCCGGCATCCCCCCGGGCGCGGCTCTCGACCTCGGGGGATTCCGGGTCGTGCGAGAGCTCCCGGCGGGCCCGGCCGGGCTCACCGCCCTCCTTCTCGACGCGGCGGTCCTCGCGTCGAGCCCGAACCTCGCCGACGTGAGGATCCTCGGGGCCGACGGCCGGCAGGTCCCGTACCTCCTCGAGACGCTGGGAGAGCCCCTCGTCGTGAAGCTCGAGGCGCCGCGGAGGGCCGAGGACCCGCGGCCGCGGAGCGGTCCGGGCGAGCCGGGGCGCGTCTCGTTCCACCGGATCGACCTGCCGTACGACCGTCTCCCGGCCGCTCGCCTCGAGCTCGAGACGTCGGCACGGGTTTTCACGCGGCGCGTCGTCGTCCTCCGAGAGAGGCTCGGCGGGCGTCCGGAGACCGCGGGGACGTTCGCGGAGGTGGCCTCGGCCGCCTGGGAGAACGCGGACCCCGAACGGGAGGCGCCCGCCCTCCTCCTCGACCTGCCGCAGGGCGAAGGGAAAACGATCTACGTGTCGGTCGACGACGGGGACAACGCCCCTCTCCCGCTCGTTCGCGCCACGCTCCTCCTGCCGGCCCACCGCCTCCGCTTCGTGCGCGAGGACGGGAGCGCCCTGAGGCTCGTCTACGGGCAGGCGGGCCTCGCGCCGCCCCGCTACGACCTCGAGCTCCTCGCGCCCCGGCTCCTCGGAGCCGCCGCGGTGGAGGCGGCCCTTCCACCTCCCGCCGCCGGCACCGCGGCCCCCGTGGAGGAGAACGGGCCGAAGCTCTTCTGGGCCGTCCTCGTCGGGGCCGTCGTCGCGCTCCTCGTTCTCGTGGCGAGGCTCCTTCGCCGCGGGCCCGGGCAGCCGGAGACCGGAAAGGGCCCGGAGGGGGGGTAGACTCGACCCACCGGAGGACTTCAAGTGGTGAGCGCGCGCGTGCCGACCGTCAGAACGGCGCGGCGGGCGGGAGGGCCGAGATGACGAACCTTCCCACCGCCCGACTCCTTCCCGCGGGCGACGCCCCGTCGCCCTTCGGACTGCACCTCGTCCTCGGCCCCCTCGCGGGCGGCGCCGAGGAGGGCCCCGTTCCGCTCCCGCTCTCGTCGGACGAAGGGACGAGCCGCGTCTACCTCGGAGCGCTGAAAGGCGACGCCGACAGCGTCATCGAGCTCGTCGCGGTCAAGCTCCTGCCGAACGTCCTCCCGGAGGCGCTCTCCGAGAGCGCGGCGCGGCCCACGAACCGGACGCTCCTGGCGCGATTCGCCTCGGAGCGCGAGCGGCTCAGGACCCTCCGGGCCGAGAGCCCCTGGTTCCCGCGCCTCCTCCAGCCCGACGGGAGCCCCGAGGGGGTGCTCCCCGCGCTCCTCTACGACAAGCCCTCGCGCTCGTTCTTCGTCCCGCCCTGCCCCTCGTGCGGGAGGCCGCTCGAGCCGCTCACCGACGAGCAGTTCCTCAGGGAGAGAAGGCTCCCCTCGCACCTCGAGACGCTCCACCGCCTCGTCGGCTGCCCGTCGTGCGCCACGACCGACCGCGTCATCGCGGTCTTCTCGTACGCCCCGATCCCCGGCGAGGCCGACGTCCCGGTCGGCGGCCCCGAGGAGCTCCTCAAGGGGCTCGCGCGGGCGCTCGTCCGCGACTGGGACGAGGAGCAGCTCCGGTCCTTCCCGTCGCGCGCCTCGGCCGAGGAGGCGCTCCGGCTCCGCAAGGGAGGCGGCGCCTCCCTCGGCGACTTCGCCGCGCGCTGGTCTCCCTTCTCGCTCTGCCCCTCCCCGTTCCTCGTGACCGGCCTCTCGCCCGTCAAGTGGGACGAGTGGGCCGACTTCGTGGGCGGGCGCACCGAGGCGGAGCTCGTCCCGTCCGCGGCCCCGGAGAGCCTCGAGACGGAATCGTGCCGGAGGAGGATCGAGTGGCTCCGCGAGTCGCTCCCGCCCACGGGGCGCTTCCTCTACGGCCACGACGGGACCGGCGTCGACGCGGTCGAGGTCCTCTACCTCAAGATGTCCGCGTTCCGGCAGCTCGCCGCGGCGGTCCTCGCCTTCTACCGCGCCACGTCGCAGCCCCACCTCGACCTCCACCCGGGGCACGTCCTCCTCGACAGCTACGGCAGCGGATCCTCTCTCCCGGCCCTCTGGACGTTCGAGGTCCGGCTCCACGGGCTCGCGTCCGCGGCCCGCACGTCGAGCTTCGGCATCGACGTCGTCGTTCCCCCGCCCGAGCCGATGTTCCCCTACGCGGCGCCCGAGATCCTGGAGTTCCGCCTCGCCTCGCGCCGCCCGGGGGACGTCTACCTCTCCGAGATCGAGCCCGCCGACGCCGGGCTCGGCGTCCGCGTCGAGGGACGCCTCTCGGACCCCAACGGCCTGTTCCCGAGACCGGAGGAGCCCGACTGGATCCACGTCACCTTTCCCGACGAGGCGCTCGGGCTCGGCATCGACTCCCTCGTCGTGAAGCGAAAGGAGGGCGTGCCGGCCTCGTACGAGGAGCTGACGTTCGTCTCCGAGCCCGTCGACCTCGACGACGCCGCGGTGAAGCGGCTCCGGCGCACCTTCGGCGTGCGCCTCCCGGGCGCGCGCTACAAGGTCTTCCCGGCCTTCGGCGCCCCGTCCGACCTCCACTCGCTCGGCGTCCTCCTCCTCCGCGCCCTCGCGGGGGGCGAGCGGACGGAGTTCTCGCTTCTCCTTCAGGCGGTCCAGCGCGCGGCGACCGCCGCCATGAGGACGAAGGAGGGCGACGCGCTCTCGCGCCTGAAGGCGGCCCTCGCCGGCGACGCCGCGACGGCCTCGCTCCTCGACAGGTCCCGCGTCTTCTGGAAGGAGGAGGACCGCGTCCCGGGCAGGCCGAACGCGATCCCGCCGGCGCTTTTCGAGCGAGCCGTCCTCCTCGCCCTGCGGCTCGTGACCCGGATCCCGGGGTTCGCCATCGCGACCGCCCCGGGGGACTTCGTCTCCGAGGACCCCACCGGCAGGATCGAGCAGGCGCTCCGGGAGGCGGACGAGGTCGTCGCGGAGCTGAAGGCCCTTCTCGTGCACCGCCAGCCGCTCCACTTCGAGATCCAGGGAGTCCTCGCCGAGCTCCTCGACGAGGAGAGCGGACCGTCCTCCCGAGGCTGACCCGGCGACGGCTCGCGGGCACCGGTGACCGAGGGTAAGATCCCCTCACTGTGTCCTTCAAGTCGTCCGTTTCCTCAGGCGAGGCGCTGGCGTGTCGCCCCTTCGAGGGGGAGGGCTCGTGAGCGTCCCGCCCCGCTCCCTGACGCTCGAGGTCTGGCTCGGCCCGATGGAAGGCCTGCGGTACGCCGCCGAGGCGCGGCAGGCGATGCAGCTCGTCCGGATCGGGC
>CALMDF010000135.1 GCA_937864895.1 uncultured Holophagales bacterium
CTCGAGCGAGCGGGCCGTCCGGTTGAAGTAGAGGAGCGGCGCCGTCGCGAGCGTCCTCGCCTCCATCGCGACCCAGAGGAGGCCGAGGTGCTGGGCGAGGGCGAGGAGCGAGGACATCGCCAGGAAGACGAGAAGGACCCCGCAGAAGATGCGGTTGTCGCGGCCCGGTCTCAGCTCGAGATACCCGGGCACGTAGAACGCCGCCATCAGAAACAGGACGCTCACCGTCCCGAGGATGACGGTGGCGAGCGGGTCGAGCCTCAGCCAGACCCCGCGCCCGGCGCTGACGCCGCCGGCGAGGATCGCGGCCAGGAGCGCGAAGTGCAGGAACGCCACGACCGTGACGACGTGGGGCCGCACCTTCTGCGAGGGGATGACGGCGGCCAGGACGGCGCCCGCGAGGGGGAGGAGGACGAGGGCGATTTCCACTCTGCTCTCCTCCCGCTCAGTCCTTCAGCTCCGAGAGGAGGTCCGTGTCGAGCGACGAGAACTCCTGCCGGATGTGGTTGAGGACGATCCCCATGATGAAGATGCCGACGAAGAGGTCGAGGAGGACTCCCGCCTCGACGAGGAACGGCATCGCCTCGATGAGGAGCTGGCCGAAGATGAAGATGCCGTTCTCGAGGATGAGGTAGCCGACGACCTGGGAGATCGCCTTCCGGCGCGTCGTCAGGACGAGGAAGCCGGAGAGGAGCGTCGCGAGGGAGGCGGGGACGAGGAGCGTCCCGGCGTGCTCGGGCGCGAGCGGGAGGTTCCCCGCGAAGAGGATCGCGAGCCCCGTCCCGACGGCGCAGAGGAAGAGCGACGGGACGAACCCGACGTACGGCTCCACCTCCTTCTTGATGTGGACGTCCCTCATCGCCTTCTCGAGGAGGGCGGGGATGAGGAGCCCCTTCAGGGCCATCGTCGCCGCCGCGATCGCCGCGACGCGCCAGCCGAAGCCCCGGTGGACGAGGAGCGGGAGGATCGCGAGGATGACCCCCTGCGCCGCGGCGGAGCGGATCGTCACGCGCAGGGCGGGCGTCCCGAGGACGAGGAAGTTCAGGAGGATGACGAGGACGAGGAGGATGTCGACCGGGTGCGTCATCTCGTCACCTCGTCACCGCGCCAGGAGGAGCATGCCGAAGGCCGAGAGGAGGCACGCCCCGACGAGGAGCTGCGGGACCTTCACGAGCTTCAGGCGGGCCATGACCGACTCGACGACGCCGATGGCGATCGCCACGAGGAGGATCCCGGCGACGAAGGCGACCCAGTCGAGGCCCGGGTCGACCGCGCTGAACGGGACGACGACGCGCAGGAAGAGCGCAGAAAGGACGAAGAGCTTCACCGAGGCCCCGTAGAGGACGAGGCCGAAGGCCGGTCCGCCGTGGTCGAGGACCATGACCTCGTGGATCATCGTCAGCTCGAGGTGGGTGTTCGGGTCGTCGAAGGGGATCCGGCAGTTCTCCGCGAGGAGGACGACGGCCCAGCTCGCCGCCACGAGGACGAGGGGCGCCCCCGCCGTCACCCAGCCCGGCCCCGCACCGAGCATCGTAGAGAGGGAGAGCGACCCGGAGATGCGCGCGAGCGCGACGAACCCGAAGAACAGGGCCGGCTCGGCGAGGCAGGAGAACGCGACCTCTCGCGCGGCCCCCATTCCCTCGAAGGCCGAGCCCGTGTCGAGCGCCGCCGCCGCCGTGAAGAAGCGGGCGAGGGCGAAGAGGTAGGCGAAGAGGATCATGTCGCCCGCGAAGGAGACGGGTGCCGAGTGGCCGCCGAACGGGAGGAGGAGGGACGCGAAGAGCGGCGCCGCCACCCCCGCGACCGGCCCGGCGAGGAAGACCCAGCCCGAGCCCTCGGGAAGGATGCTCCCCTTCCGGAGGAGCTTGGCGAGATCGAAGTAGCCCTGCAGGAGAGGCGGGCCGTTCCGGCCGGCGAAGGCGGCCTTCGTCCTCGCGATCACCCCCGGCAGGAGGGGCGGGAGCGCGAGGACGAGGAGGACGTGGACGAGCGTGTCGATCATCGGATTCCCCCGGGTCAGACCTGGAAGAGGAGCGCGACGAGGGTCGCGACGACGTAGAGGAGGTAGAGCTGGATCCGGCCCTGCTGGAGGATCCGGCCCCTTCGGGCGAGCCAGGCGCCCGCGCGGAACGCCGGGACGACGGCGCGGTCGAGGACGGTGTCGAGGACGTGGCTCTCGAACCGGGCCGTCACGGGGAAGAGCTTCGCGACGGGAGCCCCCTTCAGGTGCGGGCGGAGGGCCCAGCCGAAGTACCCGACCGGCCCGCGCGCGAAGGAGGAGGCGGTGTACTGCATCCGCGCCGTCGGCTTCGCGTAGCCGCAGTCCCACGTCGGGCCCGTCGCCCGCGCCGGGTCGAGGCGCCGCTTCAGGAAGACCGCCACGAGGGAGAGGAGGAGGACGAGCGCGACCGCCGAGAGGCCGACCGCCCGGAGCGAGGCGAGCTCGGCGAGCGGGACGGAAGGAGCCGGGCCGGGCGCGGCGATCGCCGCGGCGCGGGCGAGCGCGGGGGCGACCGCCGCGGGCCAGAGGCCGAGGAGGGCGCAGGCCCCCGCGAGGACGGCCATCGGGACGACGTGGGCGCGCGGCTCGCCGTGCGCCTCGGGCTC
>CALMDF010000136.1 GCA_937864895.1 uncultured Holophagales bacterium
CCGCCATGACGCCGGAAAGGCCGGGGATCGCGTGCAGGAAGGCGGCGACGACCTTTCGCAGCTGGGGCAGCACCGTGAGAAGCCGCAGCACGCGCAGGACGCGGAGCGAGCGAAGGACCGACCAGGCCCCGGCGCCGGGCACGAGGGCCACCCCGACGACGAAGGCGTCGAACCAGTTCCAGCCGCTGCGCCAGAAGAGGGAGCGGAAGACGGCCAGCTTCGTGCCCAGCTCGACGACGAACGCGAAGAGGCAGAGGCCGTCGATCAGCTCGAGCCAGTAGCCGAATCGATCGACGAGGGTCGCGTCGGTCTCGAGGCCGAGGACGACGGCGTTGAGGAGGATGAGGGCGGTGATGACGGACTGGACGCGTGCGGATTCGACCCAGCGGGCTCCGGCAATGCGCCAGGGCCGGACGCCGGGCCGGGCGAGCAGCCTTTGAAGATCCGTTTCACTCATGGTCGGTCCGGTTTCCTCTGATCCCGGTGGTCGTGGGCGACGAGAAGGGTGCTGGCGATGAGGCTCATGTCGGCCGGGTGGCCAGGGGGAACCGAGGCCCGGTTCGTTGCCAGAAGAGCTGGCCAGTGTCGGAAACGCACATGACGGCAGGGGTATTCCCGGCGAGCCGGGGCTCCCCCGCCTCCGCCCCGCCGGCCGGTCCCGATCTGCGACGATAGCCGCGTGATCACGCGCAAAGAGGCCGAGCGCCTCGACGCCTCCGACCCTCTCGCCCCCCTCCGCGACCGCTTCGTCCTTCCCGACGGCCTCGTCTACCTCGACGGCAATTCCCTCGGCGCGATGCCGAAAGCCGTTCCCGCACGCGTCGCCGGGGCCGTCTCGCGCGAGTGGGGCGAGGGCCTCGTGAGGAGCTGGAACGACGCGGGCTGGATCGACCTCCCGCGGCGCGTGGGAGACAGGATCGCGCGCCTCGTCGGCGCCGGTCCCGGCGAGGTCGTCTGCACCGACTCGACGTCCGTCAACGTCTTCAAGGTCCTTTCCGCCGCGCTCGCCCTCCGGCCCGGGCGCTCCACGATCCTCTCCGAGGAGGGGAACTTCCCCACCGACCTCTACATGGCCGAGGGGCTCGCCCGCCTCGTCGGCGACGGCCGCCGGCTGCGGCTCGTTCCGAAAGGCGAGATCCTTTCCGCGCTCGACGGCGACACCGCCGTCCTCCTCCTGACGCACGTCGACTACCGGACCGGCGAGAGGCACGACCTGCCAGCGGTGACCCGGGCCGCCCACGCGGCGGGCGCGCTCGCGATCTGGGACCTCGCCCACACGGCCGGGGCGATGCCGGTCGACCTGACCGCCTCCGGCGCCGACTTCGCCGTCGGCTGCGGATACAAGTACCTCTGCGGCGGCCCCGGCGCGCCCGCCTTCCTCTGGGTCGCCCCGCGAAATCAGGAGACGTTCGTCCAGCCGCTCTCGGGGTGGCTCGGGCACGCGGAGCCCTTCGCCTTCGAGCCCGGCTACCGGCCCGCGGCGGGGGTCTCGCGCTTCCTCTGCGGCACCCCGCCGATCCTCTCCATGACGGCGCTCGACGCCGCCCTCGACGTCCTCCTCGAGGCGGACCTCGCGCTCGTACGCGGGAAGTCGGAGAGGCTCACCTCGTTCTTCGTCGAGGCGGTGGAGCAGCTCTGCGGCGACGCCGTGCGTCTCGTCTCGCCGCGCGAGCCTTCTCGTCGCGGCAGCCAGGTCTCGTTCTCCCACCCCGACGGCTACGCCGTCATGCGGGCGCTCGTCGCGCGCGGCGTCGTCGGCGACTTCCGCGCGCCCGACGTCCTCCGCTTCGGCTTCGCCCCCCTCTACGTCCGCTTCGTCGACGCCTGGGACGCGGCCGGGGCGCTCGCGGAGGTGCTCTCTTCGCACGCCCACGAGCGCCCCGAGTTCCGCCTCAGATCGGCGGTGACCTGAGCTACCGGTACCGCGTCCGCGTCCAGTAGCCCGGGACCCAGCGGCCCCACGGGTCGTAGTGACCGCTCACCCAGACGGCGCCCCGGTAAGGCCTCGCGACCCAGCGTCCTTCGACGAAGGCCCA
Source organism: uncultured Holophagales bacterium (assembly GCA_937864895.1). GTDB lineage: Bacteria > Acidobacteriota > Thermoanaerobaculia > UBA5066 > UBA5066 > UBA5066. The sequence continues at coordinate 2,037 of CALMDF010000136.1, forward strand.
GCGGGCGCGGTCACGGTATCGCCGGTCGTAGCGGTCGTCGCGGTGGCGGTTCTCGTAGTTCCACCGGCCGTCGTAGGGGCGGTGGGCCGTGCCCCTGTAGCCGAAGTCGACGACCGGCGGCGGCAGCGGCGGGTGGTGGCCCAGGACGACGTGCGGCGGAGGCGGCAGGGGGAGGCTCACGTGGATCCTCACGTCCGCCAGGGCCGACGGCGCCACCGCGAGCGCGAGGGCCGCCGTCGCGGCGAGGAGCATGTTCCTGTCGGCGTTCTTCATGTCGGACCTCCTGGGGCGTTCTCGGGAGCCCGCTGCTCCCACACCCTCCGTTGCAGGCCCGATGCCAGCGCCAGGGAAGAGACGCCCTCCGCAGAGGACGTTCAGGCGGCGTGAATCCGGTCTTCGAAGGCCGCGAGCGCCGCCTTCGCCCCCTCGCCCATCGAGATGACGATCTGCTTGTACGGGGTCGTCGTGACGTCGCCCGCCGCGTAGATCCCCTTCGTCGACGTGCGGCACTTGTCGTCCACGACGATCTCTCCGAAGCGGTTCACGTCGACGAGCCCCTTCACGAGGCCGGAATTCGGGACGAGGCCGATCTGGATGAAGATCCCGTCGACCGGGATCGTCTTCTCCGCGTCGGTCCCGCGGTCGACGACCTTGATCCCCGTCACCCTGCTCCCGTCGCCGACGATCTCCGCCGTCCGGTGGTGGAGGACGATCTCGGTGTTCGGCAGCTTCTTCAGGTTGTCGACGAGGACCTTGTCGGCCTTCAGCTCGTTCATGAACTCGACCACCGTCACCGAGCCGCAGATGCCGGCGAGGTCGATCGCCGCCTCGATTCCCGAGTTGCCGCCGCCGACGACGACGACCCTTTTGTCCTTGTAGAAGGGGCCGTCGCAGTGGGGGCAGAAGGCGACGCCGCGGCCGATGTACTCCTTCTCCCCGGCGACGTTCAGCTCGCGCCACTGGGCGCCCGTCGCCACGATGAGCGACTTCGCCTGGAGCACCTCGCCCCCCGCAAGGCGGACCGTCCTGAGCTCGCCGTTCTCGATCGCCTCGACGCGCCGGTTGTCCAGGATTTCGACCGGGTAGCTGCGGACGTGGGCCAGGATGTCGGCCGCGAGCTTCTTCCCTTCCGTGTGCGTCGTCCCGATGAGGTTGTCGATGCCGACCGTCTCGAGGACCTGCCCGCCGACGTTCTTCGCGACGAGCGCCGTGCGGAGCCCCTTTCGAACCGAGTAGATCGCCGCGGACGCGCCGGCCGGCCCGCCCCCGACGACGACGACGTCGTACGGTTCGCGCGCCGGGAGGTCCCGGGCGGCCTCCGACGCCTCGGCGCCGTAGCGCTCCTCGAGCGCGTCGATCAGCTCCACGAGGCCGGCCCGTCCCACGGAGACCTGCGCGTTCTCGTGGATCGTGGAGACGACCGTCGGGACGCCCTGGATCCCCAGCTTCTCGACCTCGCTCTCGGCGAGGCCTCCGTCCACCATCTCGTGGACGAAGTCGGGGTGGATCAGGGCCATCTGGTTCAGGGCCTGCACCACCTCGGGGCAGTTGTGGCAGGAGAGGGAGACGAACGTCCGAAGACGCACGGGCCCCTTCAGCCGCCTGATCCGGCCCTGCAGCCCCTCGTCGGGCTTCTTGCCGAGCCCGGCCGAGTTCAGGACCGCGAGGACGAGCGAGGAGAACTCGTGCCCCCCGGGGATCCCCTTGAAGAGGATCGTCGCGGAGCGCCCTTCGACGGCCACCTCGAACGAGGGGATCGCGGCGCCCTCGCCCTCGACGCGGTGAACGATCTTCTCCGGCGCCGTCGCCGCGATGTCGGCGAGCATCGTCGTGAGCTCGTCCTGCTTCGGGTGATCGGACGGGCGCTGCCTGATGACGATCGTGACCGGGAGGTCGCGGTAGAGCTGCTGGAGCTGCGCGGACAGGGAGGCGTCGAGCATGTGCTTTCTCTGTTCCTGTTCGGGTGCGCGCGGGGACGAACTCCGCTTTCCGCAGGAGCTCCCGCTCGCGCCGAAATCGGTGGGATGAGACGGCCGGAGGAGACGCGGCTCCCGTGGGGCCGCGTCTCCTCCACACCGGGGCCGGGTCAGATCTTGCCGACGAGGTCGAGGCTGGGCTTGAGGGTCTCCGCGCCCGGGGTCCACTTGGCGGGGCAGACCTCGTTCGGGTTCTTGGCGATGTGAACCGCCGCCTGGACCTTGCGGAGGAGCTCCCTGGCGTCGCGGCCGATGCCGTTGTCGTGGATCTCGACGATCTTGATCTTCCCCTCGGGGTTCACGACGAACGTGCCGCGGTAGGAGAGGCCGGCCTCGTCGATGTGGACGCCGAACGCCTTAGAGAGGTGGTGCGTCGGGTCGGCGAGCATCGGGTAGTGGATCTTCTTGATCGTGTCGGAGGCGTCGTGCCACGCCTTGTGGGTGAAGTGGGTGTCGGTCGAGACGGAGTAGATCTCGGCGCCGAGCTTCTTGAAGTCGGCGTAGTTGTCAGCCAGGTCGCCCAGCTCCGTCGGGCAGACGAAGGTGAAGTCCGCCGGGTAGAAGAAGAAGATCGACCACTTGCCGGCGAGGTCCTTGTTCGAGACCTCCTTGAAGGCGCCCTCGTGGTAGGCCTGCACCTTGAACTCGGGGATCTGGCTGTTGATCAGGCTCATTCTGTTTCTCCTTGCGATATCAAGCGGGCGTTCGCCTCGCTAATTAGACTCCGTCTAATATACTAGAAACGGATTCAAAAGGGAAGTCCCGAGTCGAGAATTCCACCGAGGGGCGAGGCGGGGCCGGGGAGCGAAGGCGAGGCCAGGCGCGCCTCGGACCAGGTCGACAGGACCAGGTCCGGCGCTTGACTTCCCCCCTCCTCCAAAGTATCTTCCCCCTCCCTGACGCGGGGTGGAGCAGCCTGGTAGCTCGTTGGGCTCATAACCCAAAGGTCGCAAGTTCAAATCTTGCCCCCGCAACCATACATAAGTCCGCGAGATGCAAGCGGTTACGGGCACCCGGCGGAAACGCCGGGTTCTTCGTTTTCCAGCGAATCCCCGGGTCATCCCTGGGGGTGGCGACTCTCCGGCCTCGATCCCCGGATGCCAGAGATCGAACCGGAAGTGCGCGGAGGCCCGGAGCGCCCGCCCCGGCTCCGAGCCGTCACCTCCGACGTGTCGCGCGGCGCGCCTCGAGGAAGGCGATGTCCTCCGCGTCGCCGGGTGAGGAGCGGCTCGCCTTCGCGAGCTTCTTCAGGCGCAGGAGATCCGCTTCCGCGGCGACACACCAGCTCTTCGAACGAACCTTGAAGGTGGTCGCTCGCCGGGCGAGCGCCGCCGCGGGCAGCGGGAAGTCGAAGAGCAGGTCCACGCGGAGCCCCGTTTCCGGTTCCACGAAGTACGCGCTCGCGGGCGCGTCCAGGCGGAGCCGGGCGGCGGCCACTCGCCGGTTGCCGATCGTGGCCGTCACCTCGCCCTCGGCGCTGACCCGGGAAGCGAGCTCGAGGCCCCGGGCGTAGAGGGCCTCGG